>JABDJR010000547.1 GCA_013003415.1 Candidatus Eiseniibacteriota bacterium
ATACGAATGAGCTCAAGCAGACTCTTTTCGTTTCCCCAGGGGGCCAGTAAACCGTACACCGTGTCGCTAGGGGCGCCGATGACCGCCCCGGCCTTGAGGTGTTCAACGACTTCGCCAACAACCTCAGAAACGTTATCCGCTTCTAGTACGATCCGCTTAGCCACGGATTTTTTCGCGACGTGCGCCAAGACGTTGGCGGATTTCCGGGTCTCCCAGAGCAAGAATCCTCGCGGCCAGGTGACCCGCGTTCTTCGCTCCCGCGTTTCCAATCGCAACCGTGGCTACGGGAATCTCGGGAGGCATTTGAACGGTGGCCAGCAGAGCGTCCATCCCATTCAACGCGGAAGCATCGAGGGGAACTCCAATCACCGGGAGCAAAGAATTCGCGGCCACCGCGCCGGCTAAATGGGCTGCCATTCCGGCTCCAGCGACCAGGACTTTGATCCCGTTTGCTTCGGCTTCCGTCGCATACTTGGCCACACGCTCGGGCGTCCGGTGAGCACTCATCACGTGCACTTCGTGGGGAATTTCCAACTCTTCGAGGATTTTTGAAACGCCCTCCATGCGAGGCCGATCGGATTCGCTCCCCATGAGAACTCCAACTAAAGGTTTCGCCATTGTTTCTCCTTCTATGACAGGGCTCTAAACCCAATGTCTTTTCGAAATCGCATACCAGAAAAACGCACTCGGTCTAACGCCGTGTACGAAACGTCCAGGGCTTCTTTTAAAGTTGCACCCCGGCCTACAACATTCAAGACTCTTCCGCCCGCCGTCACCAACTCGCCATGCTTCATGGCTGTGCCGGCGTGAAAAACAAGCGCCCCCGTCGCCTCCGCCTCTTCAATTCCTTCGATAACCAGGCCTTTGTCGGAGGATTCCGGATAGTTTTCTGTCGCCGCGACAATACAGACTGAAGCTCCCGCACTCGGAGCCTTGAGGTCCGAAGGATTGAATGCGGCCTTGGCAATCGAGAGAAACAGGAGTCCCCAATCTTGTTCAATAGACGGCAAAACCGCTTGGGTTTCTGGATCTCCGAAGCGCACATTGTACTCAATGACTTTCGGGCCTTCCGGAGTGAGCATGAGACCCACATAAAGAAGGCCACGGTAGTCAATGCCTTCTTTGGACAGGCCATTCAAAGTGGGCTGGACGATCTCTTCCTCAACACGTTCCAGCATGACGGCACTTAAACAGGGAGCCGGGCTATAGGCACCCATGCCGCCGGTATTAGGCCCCTCGTCGCCATCGAAAGCACGTTTGTGATCTTGTGAGCTAGGAAGACATGCGTACTGCTTACCATCGGTAATCACAAACAGGGAGACTTCCTCTCCCGTCAGTTTCTCTTCGAGGACAACCGTATGTCCAGAATCCCCAAAGCGATCGTTCTCGAAACAAGCTTCCAGAGCAGCCTCGGCTTCTTCAAGGCTTTCAGCAACCGTCACGCCTTTGCCCGCAGCCAATCCCGATGCTTTCACAACGATAGGCGCCCGGAGCTCGCGCGTTGCTTCTTCCAGACTGGTCACGGTGCGTGAAGCGGCGGTGGGGATCTTGTGCCGGGTCATAAACTCTTTCGCCCAGGCTTTGCTTCCTTCCAGCTGAGCCCCGTCGGAGCCGGGTCCAAAGACGGGAATGCCAGCATCTCGAAGACGATCCGCAAGTCCTTCGACCAACGGTACCTCAGGCCCCACTACCACAAGGTCGAAGTTCCCGGAGCGAGCTGCTTCAAACAAAGCCTCGCTTTGGTCGACCGTAATGGGTAAACACTCGCCCAAAGCGGAAAGGCCCGGGTTCCCCGGCGCGCTCACAAGGGTGGTAACGGAGGAACTCCGATGAAGAGCCCAACCCAAGGCATGTTCACGACCTCCTGAACCAATGAGAAGCACACGCACGTTTCTAGGATCTCTTTTCTTCGAGTTTCGTCTTAAGTAGCTCGCGAGCCGTGACGGGATCGGCACGCCCCTTGGTCTTTCTCATCATTTGCCCGACAAAAAACTGAAGAGTCGACTCTTTGCCCTCTAAGTACTGTTTCAAGGGCCCGGGATTCTCTTCAATGATCTCGTCCGCCGTCTTTCCGAGGGACTCTTCGTCACCGATCGGCTTCAAGTTGTGGGCGTCGACCACTTCGGCCGGACTGCCGCCTTTTTTTGCCATGATCTCAAAGACTTGTTTCCCAATGGCGCTGGAAATATCGCCTTTGGAGATCATCGCCACCAGCTCTCCAAGGCTCGTCGCCGTGACCTTGAGATGCTCCGGATGATGATCTCCTTCTTTGATGAGGCGCATGACCTCGGTCATGACCCAGTTTGCGGTGAGCTTGGTTTCTTTCGAGACCACCAACGCGGCTTCGAAGTACTGAGCCAGCTCGGGATCCGCTGTGAGCACGAGGGCGTCCGCTTCGCTCAAGCCCAGCTCGGTGGTGTAACGCAACTCTTTCTCCCAGGGGAGCTCGGGCAAGTTCTGCTGCTCTTCTTTGATCATTTCCGGGGCCAGGCGCAACAGGGGCCGCACGGTCATTCGCCTGCCGTCGTTCGAAAAAGTACGTAACGATGCCGTGCTGTAT
>JABDJR010000572.1 GCA_013003415.1 Candidatus Eiseniibacteriota bacterium
CCCTTTCCGGTACCCCACCCCCCTTTCTCCAGAGAGTCGATGAACGAAACGGTTGGCTTTTGATGCGATTCAAGAGCCCCTGACCTTCACCTCGTCACGGTTAAAAAAAATGGCGGTCGGCACCCGAGATTTCGAGGTGTTTTAGATAAAATTTAAAACATTACAGCGCAATCGTTTACCGGGTTTTCCACACTAGCCCGGCTTGCCAGGGCTCCCATCAATCCCCTATAACTCCACCCCCGCAGGGGTTTCTTGCATCGGAGGATAAGTAATGTCAAAAAAGCTGGTTATTGTGGAGTCACCGGCCAAAGCCCGGACCATTTCGCGCTATTTGGGCGCCGGCTACATCGTGGATTCCAGCATCGGCCATATTCGGGACCTCCCCCAGAGCGCCTCGGAGATTCCCGAGACGATCAAGAAAGAGGCCTGGTCTCGACTTGGCGTCAACGTCAATAACGAGTTCGAGCCCCTATACATCATTCCCTCCGACAAAAAGAAGAAGGTCACCGAGTTACGGAAAGCTCTGAAAAGCGTGGACGAACTCCTCCTCGCAACAGATGAGGACCGCGAGGGCGAGGCCATTAGCTGGCATCTGGTTGAGGTCCTCAAGCCCAAAGTTCCCTACAAGCGCCTGGTGTTTCACGAGATCACCAAAGAAGCCATTTCCGAAGCGCTCGATGAGACACGCCCCATCGACGAGCAACTGGTATCCGCTCAGGAAACCCGACGCATTCTCGATCGACTCTTCGGCTACGAGGTGTCGCCCCTTCTCTGGAAAAAGGTGGCCCCCAAGTTATCCGCGGGTCGGGTGCAGAGTGTGGCCATTCGGATCATTGTCGATCGCGAACGTGCCCGGATGCGCTTTGTCGAAAGCACCTATTGGGACATCGAAGGAACCTTCGGCACCAAAGAAGGCAAAGAGTTTGATGCGAAGCTCATCATGCTCAACGACAAACGCATTGCCCTAGGCCGCGACTTCGATCTGGATACGGGAAAACTAAAAACCGACGGCGTGGTTCATGTTGAAGCCGAGCAGGCTCAGTCCTTAGCCGAGCGCCTGAAGTCCGGACCCTGGAAGGTCATTTCCACCGAAGAGAAGGGCTTTACACAGAACCCCTCCCCACCCTTTACTACCAGCACCTTGCAACAAGAGGGCTCGCGCAAACTTCGCTTTAGCGCCCAGCGCACCATGCGGGCGGCACAGCATTTGTACGAGAACGGTTACATCACCTACATGCGAACCGACTCTCCCACCCTTTCCGATCAAGCGGTCAAAGCGGCTCGAGAAGCGGTGGTCAGTCTTTATGATGAGAGCTATTTGGCCGGCAAGCCCCGCCAGTTCAAAGCCAAGGTGAAAAACGCGCAAGAAGCGCATGAGGCGATTCGCCCCGCCGGAGACCACTTCCGCACTCCAGCCGATATCAAGAGCGAGTTGGGCTCCGACGGATTCAAACTTTACGAACTCATCTGGAAACGCACCATGGCGAGTCAGATGGCCGAAGCCAAGGGCCGGCGCATGACGGTTCGGATCGCTTGCGGTGAAGGAATCTTCCAGGCCACCGGTCGCACCATCGACTTCCCCGGTTTCTTGCGGGTGTACGTTGAAGGCTCGGATGATCCCGATGCCGAACTCGCAGACAAAGAGACCTTGCTTCCCCCGGTCAAAGAAGGTGACACCCTTAATTGCTCGGAACTCACGGCCAAGGAGCACAAGACCCAACCCCCGGCGCGGTTGACCGAAGCTTCGTTGGTGAAAGAAATGGAAGCCAACGGCATTGGGCGACCCAGTACCTACGCAAGCATTATCAATACCATCCAGCGACGGGAGTATACGAACAAGAAGGGGACGGCTCTCATCCCTACCTTCGTCGCTTTTGCGGTGGTGAATTTGTTGGAACAGCACTTTCCTGAATTGGTCGACATGGGATTCACGGCAAGCATGGAAGGGGATCTCGATGCGATTTCCCGCGGAGAAGCGGAAGCCGTTCCCTACTTAAACAAGTTCTATTTTGGAAACGGTCGTCCCGGGCTGCGTCAGCTCCTCGACACCAAAGTGGAACAGATCGACGCCCGCCAAGTTTGCACCATACCCCTCGGTAAAGATGAAAACGGAGTCGAGGTTGCCATTCGCGTGGGACGTTACGGCCCCTTCTTGGAGCGCGGTGAAGATCGCGGCACCATCCCCGATGCATTGGCTCCGGATGAGGTCACGCTGGAAAAAGCCCTGGAACTCTTGGCCCTGCCTCAAGGCCCTCGTGTCTTAGGCGTTGATCCCGAGACCGAGCTGGAAGTCACAGTTCGCGACGGGCGGTTCGGGCCCTATGTGCAGCTAGGTGAGATCGAAGGTAAGAAGAAACCGAAGACGGCCTCGTTGCTGAAGAACATGGATGCCGAAACTCTGACCTACGAAACCGCCATGCAACTCCTGAGCTTGCCCCGGGTGGTAGGCACCGATGAAAACGGCGTTGAGATCATGGCCGCCAACGGGCGCTATGGGCAGTACATTAAACGGGGCGATGACACTCGAAGCTTAGAAGAAACCGACGATGTCCTGACGCTTACCAAAGAAAGAGCCCTCGCCCTTTTGGCTCAACCCAAGAAGAGCCGACGCTTTGCGAAAGCGAAAGAACCTCTCAAAAACTGGGGCAAGGTGGAGGCCTTGGAAGGTTTAGAGCTAAAAATGCTCGACGGACGCTTTGGGCCCTATGTGACGGATGGCACCACCAACGCTTCGGTTCCCCGAGGCTCCGATCCTGGCGATCTGACCCTGGAAGAAGCGGTCGATTTAATCATGGAACGTCGCGCTCGCGGTCCGGCCAAGAAGAAGACAAAAAAGAAGAAGGCGACGAAGAAGAAAACGGCTAAGAAGAAAACCGCGAAGAAGAAGACAACCAAGAAGAAGACGACCAAGAAAAAGGCCACCAAGAAAAAGGCCACCAAGAAGGTCTCTTCAAAGTCTGACGACTAATGCAAGCGGTGCGTCTTGCCTGTTTGGGCATTCTAGTCGCACTTTTGGTTTCGGCCTGCGGGGCAGATGATCGCCCGGCTCTGATCGTCCATACCGCCTCGTCCCTCGCCGATGCGCTAGAAGAAATCGCGGCTACCGCGCCCGAACTCAACGTCAAAATTAAACCCGGAGGTTCCGGGCAGCTGGCGGCCTCTCTCAACGGCGGCGCTCCCGGAGACTTGTTCTTTAGCGCTCATCCGCAGTGGGTCGACGAACTCATCTACACCAAGGTTCTAGAGGCCGATTCTCGAACTACCATCTGCGGAAACAGAATGGTACTCATTCGCCACCGAGACGCCGGGGCCCCCTACGCAACCCCTCAAGAACTTGCGAAGTCACCGCGGATTGCTTTGGGCGACCCCGACTCGGTTCCCGCCGGACACTACGCTTGGCAAACCTTGGTGGCTTGGCAACTCACTAAAGATATTGACGACCGCATGACCACCACGCCCAGCGCGCGCATCGCCCTGGCCCTGGTAGAGAAGAAGGCGGCCGACGCCGGGTTCGTCTACGAAAGCGACGCCCTACGAAGCGATCAGGTGCGGGTCGACCTTGTCATCGATCCCAAGTATCACGAGGAAATCCGGTACACCGGCTCGATTGTGTCTCGCTCCACTCAGAAAGAGAACGCAAAGAAGT
>JABDJR010000591.1 GCA_013003415.1 Candidatus Eiseniibacteriota bacterium
AACGAAGTCTGGGCTACTCTTCGTTTGGTTAGAGATCCTTAAGGAGGCGTTTGATACGTCGGCGAAGCTTGGGCAACACCTCGGTTTCGAACCAGGCGTTCTCTTTAAACCAACGCTGGTTGCGGGGACTAGGATGGGGCAGGGGAAGAGCCTTCGGCCAATGCGTTTCCCAGGCCTTTACATGGGCGGTCACCGATTGCTTGGGCCCAGGTAAGTGATAGGCCTGAGCGTATTGTCCCAAGACTAAAGTCAGTTTGAGGTTGGGCAAGTGCTCAAGCAGAGGCTCTCGCCATTGCGGCGCGCACTCCGGACGTGGCGGCAAATCACCCGAAGACTTGCTTCCGGGAAAGCAAAAACCCATGGGCAGAATCGCGATCTTCTTGGGGTTGTAGAACGTGTCCTTGTCGATGCCCATCCAGGTTCTCAGTCGATCCCCACTGGGATCATCAAACGGAATGCCGCTTTCGTGAACGCGTCGTCCGGGGGCCTGACCAGCAATCAAAATGGGAGCCGTCTTGTGGACTTGAACCACCGGTCTTGGGCCCAGGGGCAAGTGTTCTTTACAGATTTCACAGGCGCGAACATCTTTGAGGAGTTTGGGGAGAGAGGTCATGACCTACCCGGTTTTGAAATCGACTTAGGCGATGCAATAGAGATCAGTGCTTTGTTTGCGCCACCCAACCCGGTGCGTCATTGGTTTGCATGCGTAGTTTCAGGTTGATCTGTGCCGCACCATGTTGAATGTGGCGCATGTTGTAGATATGAAGTTCGAAGTAGGTTGCGGTACCCCACCCGAAGGAGCACTCCTTCGAAGCCTCTTCTTCTCCCATTCCCAAAATGAATTCTTTTGCTTTGTCTCGGCAATGAGACAGATAGGTCAGCAGATCAGTTTATGCGTAGACGCGATCGGGGAGAACACCGGTGGGATCGAGTTCTTCGAGCCCATAAGGCTGAGGCGGGTGAAAGCCTTCCACCGCCCCGGAGAGATAGAGATCTGTCCAGAACAGAGTGTGAAAGGTGAGGTACCAGACTCCGTCGTCGGGGGATGTGCCTTCCCAAAGCTCGTCCGGACATTGACGGACCGCGTTTTCCAACATGTCAACAGAGGCCCCAAACTGAAGCCACAGGCTTTTGTTTTCCATGGAGGGCATGGTCTTCTCCCTGGTTGAAGTATCTGTCCAATGTAGTCGAATTCAATCGGGGAGAGAAGATGGTTTCCGTGATGGGCTTTAGCTCTACCGATCTTGGATGTTCGAGATTGGGCTGATTGCGGGTTATACTAGGCCTTCTAACCTACTCCAGACAGGCCGGTCATCGGAACTATGAACGCACCAACGCTTTCTCGATGTGGATCTCTTATTTTCACCCTTTGTGTTGTCGCAGTGCTTCTGTCCTGCAGCTCGAAAACCGAAGCGCCTCCGGAAACCACAAAGAAGTCCGAAACCAGAGCCCAGGAACCGGGGGTCACTCAAGATACAAAGGAGAGCTCTCCCGCCTCGGACCCGAATGGCATCCGTTCCGGGAAAGCGAGCCCCTCTGGTACGGAGGCTCTTTTTGCCGATTGGCGCGAAAAACTGGACAAAGGAATCCTCGGCGTTAGAGCCGAGATCGATACCAAAGTAAACGAGTTCGAAGCCGCGGGAAATGACTCATCACAAGTATTTGCTG
Source organism: Candidatus Eiseniibacteriota bacterium (assembly GCA_013003415.1). Taxonomy (GTDB): domain Bacteria; phylum Eisenbacteria; class RBG-16-71-46; order JABDJR01; family JABDJR01; genus JABDJR01. The sequence goes on from JABDJR010000591.1 coordinate 1,669, forward strand.
ACTTGCTCGATCTCTGTGTTATAGCTGCGTGGCGACACGGAGCGGTGAACGATCCAAACACTCTGGCCCAAGCCGAGCGCGCCCTTAAACTTCAAACAAAACTTAATGGGTCAGGAACCCTAGAGACCTACCAGAGTCTCTATAGCCTCGGAGTTATCTACGCCGAGCAGGGCAAGTACCCTTTGGCCCTTCCGTATTTTGAACGGGCTCATGCGTGCAAGATAAATGCAGGAGTTTCACAAGGGGAGATTGCCCACTCTATTCATGCCATAGCTAACATTCACTATCTAACCGGGGATATTCCTCAAGCCCTTGAGCAGTACGACAAGGCGTTGGAGATGTTGATCCAAACCTATGGAGATGAGCATCAGAGGGTTGCTAAGACGATGGGAAGTCTTGGCAACGTGTATTCCAACTTGGGAGCGCTTGAGATTGCTGATCGTTTGGTTCGACGGTCTTTGGAGATTCTCCAAAAGACTGTTCCGGAAGACAAAGGAACTCTTATCGCCTATACCCTGGTCGACCTCGCTGAACTGTTGGCTAAACAGGGGAAGGAAATCGAAGCGGCAGAGGTCATTCGGCAAGCTATTTCAATCATGAATGAATCCGGTCCAGAAGACCATCCGCACATTTCGATGGAGTACAACGATCTGGCTGTGATCTACCATGATCGTTTGGACTTCAAACAAGCGACGCAGAACTACGAAATGTCGATCAGCCTGCGAGAAGACATCGGTTCGAACCCCACTTCCTTCGGTGTTCTCCTGAATCTGGCCAATCTTAAAGTTGACCAAGGCAACTGGGAAAAGGCCTTTGAGGAGTATGCTTTCATCAGGAGTGCGCTCAAAAGAGAAGTCGGCGAAGATCATCCGCTGTCTCAAATTGCCAACGTGAATGAAGCCATGGCCTATATGCTCCATGGTGACTTGGAAACCGCCGTTTCAGATGCGATTGAGGCCGAAACCCGAATGAGAGCAAACGCAAGGCAATTTGCCGGAGCTTTTAGTTCAGCCCAGGCACTCAACTACGAACGCCTTCGTCCCTCTGGCTTAGATCCGGTTCTGTCCGCCACGAAATTGTCGACCGAAGACGACCCCACTTCCGA
>JABDJR010000619.1 GCA_013003415.1 Candidatus Eiseniibacteriota bacterium
CTATAGATACCGCTGAGATGGATGGCGACTCCTACGTCGACATCGTCATCGGCACAAAAACCGGCAACAATGCTGGCGGAATTGAACTGTGGCGAGGAACCGGATCCGGCTTCTACAAAGCCGATGAAGCCCCCGCCGATGGCGCGGTTCTCTGTGTCGATCTCGGCCCGATAGACATCGACGACAATTACCCGGATGTGGTGGCGGGAAACGGGTCCCAGACCGTCCAGGCTTGGTTTGTCACCCGTGGTTCCGGCGATAGCGCCCTTCTTCCCAGCTATGAGTCTTGGGGAGATGCGAATGCGGGTGGAGAGGTCCATGCGGTGGAATTGGCCAAGCTTGAAGTTGGCTCCGCCACTTGGGGTGATGACCCTCTCTACGATTTGGTGATTGGAACTGAAGTCTCGGCGACGACCGGCGAGATTGTGATCTACATGAATCCTTACGTTTGGACACTCCAGCAGTAAGGGGATGAAAATGATGAAAAACGAACGCGGCAGCGCGATGATCATTTCGTTGATGGCACTTCTGTTGCTTTCAACCATCGGTCTTGCGCTTGTGACTCAGGCAAAAACAGAAAGCCAGATCACAGGGAATGCAATCCGGCACTCGCAAGCGCTTTTTAGTGCTGAAGCGGGTATCTCGGAGGCGGTGGCCCGCATGGGCGATGTCAACGACGCAACAAACTACATTGGCCAGCCTCTTAATACGGCTGATCCTGAGTGGAGCGTCTACATGGTCACGGCGAACGGAAACTCACTTGATGATCCAAGCTATCCCCCCGTCGCTTCCGACGGATTGGATAATGACTTAAATGGTTTCATAGATGAGCCGAACGAGTCCGTACCTGAGGTCCTAACCAAACAAACGGGGGGCGATCAAATTGCTTACCCGTGGGTGAAGGTTGAATACGTCACGAACTCCACCAACCAAGTGGTGCGCTACGGGGATCACGACGGGGACGTAACGACTTCGCAAACCATGAACCTCACCACGGGTGCCCCGGTGATTCGGATTCGTTCCGAAGGCAATCGAGGGAATGCACTCCGTCGTCTGGAAGTCGAAGCGGTAAAGGCAACTCCGGACATTCCGCCGACGGCGATGTACACGGAGAGTGACAATTTCAAATTCAACGGTACCCAATTTAAGATCAGTGGGCAGGACTACGATCCCAATACCGGGAACCCCGTTCCGGGTAATCCTGAAGTAACCGGCATGCTCACAACGGAAGACCCTCAAGAAATCGAAGATGCACTGAGTGGCAATCAAACGAATAACGTTGAGGGATCTGGTGCGGAACCCAGCATCGGCCCGTCGCCCATCGATCTAGACCTTCAAATGTTGTACGACACATACTCCCCCCAGGCCACGATTACAAGTCCGGGTGGAACCATCTCGAACACAACTTGGGGTGACTACAACAACTATGAGATCGTAAACGTCACCGGCGACATGCACGTCAGTGGCCTGTTGATCGGTGGCGGCATCTTGTTGGTCGACGGAGATTTTGATTGCACCGGTCAATTCACCTGGTATGGACTCGTCGTGGTTCTAGGCGATATCAAGTTTTCCGGTGGTGGATCTGGCGTCCACATTTGGGGATCTGTCCTTGCTCAAGGTTCCGTCCAACGACAAGATGTTGGTGGTAACGCAGACATCTTCTATTCAAGCGAGGCTTTGAACCGCCTAGCCAATCTTGGCCGCTACCAAATCATTTCCTGGAACGAGTCTTAGAACCTCCTCGTTTCGGGGATCACCAAAGCGCCTCCCTTTTGGGAGGCGCTTTTTTTTGTGGGCCGCCTAAGGCCCGTTCAAGAGTGGACTAGGGTTATCCAGATTACTTAAGCAATAGGCTTAGGAATTCAGGGTAAGGTAGGTAACTCGTTCCAGGCTCTAATAGCCGGAGGTTGCCTATGCCAACAACGACGGACTCAATTCCAAAGAACAGCCCTCATGTCCTCATTTTGGGAGGAGGATTCGCCGGTCTGAAGGCGGCCCGCGCCCTCGCCAAGTCCCAGGCCCGCATCACCTTGGTGGACCGACGGAATCATCACGTTTTCCAACCCCTTCTTTACCAGGTGGCCACCGCAGCTTTATCTCCGGCCGACATTGCAGCACCTATCCGGCAAGTTCTTAGGAGCCAGAAGAACTGCAACGTAATTCTTGCCGAAGCGACTGGGGTCGATCTGAAGAAGAAGATCGTGCATTTCGAGCGGGGGGAGCTGGAATACGACTACCTCGTCATTGCTACCGGGGTTACCCATTCTTATTTCGGAAATGACGCCTGGTCTGAGCTCGCGCCGGGGTTGAAGACGCTCGAGGAAGCGACCGAGATTCGTCGGCGTATCTTGTTGGCCTTCGAGACCGCAGAGTACGAGGGTGAGGAAGAAAATCGACGCGCCGAGCTGACCTTCGCGATCGTTGGAGGTGGGCCCACCGGCGTTGAGTTGGCGGGAGCCATCAAAGAAATCGCGGCAAAGACGATCCCCAAAGACTTTCGCAACATCGACACGCGCACGACTCGGGTCATCCTCCTTGAGGGGGGGGATCGGGTTCTTGCGGCCTTCGATGAAAAACTCAGTGCGAGAGCGAAGAAGGATCTGGAAGATCTTGGGGTCGAAGTCCGGCTGAACTCCTTTGTAACGGATGTGACCGAATCGGGGCTTCAGGTGGGCGAAGACTTTATCCCGGCAAACAATGTGTTTTGGGCCGCGGGTGTCGAAGCCGGCTCTCTAGCTCGGAATATGGAAGCGCCGCTGGATCGTTCGGGACGGGTTCTGGTAGAGAAAGATCTCAGTGTGCCCGGACACCCTGAAGTATTTGTGGTGGGAGACATGGCGGCGCTCAAAGACTCGCGCACCAAGGATTGGGTCCCCGGTGTAGCCCAGGCCGCGATGCAAGGCGGGCATCACGCAGGAAAGATCATCGCGGCTGAGCTAAAGGGAAAGAAGGAAGAACGCCCACCTTTTCAATATAAAGACAAAGGCAGCATGGCCACCATTGGTAAGGCGCGAGCCGTGGCCCAAATTGGTAAGCACCGGCTGACCGGTTTTGTGGCTTGGGTTCTGTGGAGCCTGATCCACGTGGCGTTTCTTATTGAGTTCCGGAACCGAGCCGCGGTGATGCTGAATTGGGTTTGGGGTTGGCTGGTGTCTCGGAAAAGTGCGCGTCTCATTATGGGCGATGCGGCTTTAGACCTGGAAGAGCCCCGGGCGATCGAGCGGAAACCCGCCAAGGAAGTCGCTCCAATTAAGTAGATGTCAAATTTTGCTCAAAACTGACAATTCTTGTGGTTTGTCGGGGCGGTTTGCCAATCTTGAGTGTTCCTCAGGGCAGTGCTACCTTGATCCAAAGAGGAGATCCCTGTGAAAAGGTACATTGTTGGTCCGACACTCATGGTTTGCTTGGTTCTTATGGTTGGTTTGGCCTTCGCGGCCGATTCGCTTACCGTCCAGGTTCAAACCACAAAGCTTCGAAAAGACGCCAAGTTTTGGGCGCCCGTGCTTGCCACCCTCAAAGCCGGAGACAAGGTTACGCTCGATCGCGCCCAGGGAGACTGGGTGTTTGTCTCAACCTCAGCTGGGCAAAGCGGCTGGCTCCACAATTCCGCCGTAACCACCAAAGACATTCAGTTGTCCGATAGCGGAGGAACCCTCCAAGCGGGTGCGTCTACCGACGAGATCACACTCGCCGGTAAGGGATTCACCAAGGAGGTTGAAGATGAGTACGGCAAGACCCGCGGGGTGAGTTTCAAAGCAGTGGAGGCTATGAGTGCCTACCGTGTGAGCGACCAAGAAATCGAAGCCTTCCTCAAAGCCGGAAAACTCGCCGATTGGGGGGTGTCCCGATGAAAACTCCAATCACTCAAACCGTCACTTTGATTCTGCTTGCTTTGGGAGTGATCACCCTCGGTTGGGGTTGCAAGGCGGCATCGATTGCTACCGACATTGCGGCTGAAAGCGGCGTCATTTCTGAAGAGGAACGTGACTCAGCCAACCGTACCATCGAAGCGTTTCGAAAAAGCGCCGAGGAAATGACCGAGGAAGAGGAGTACTACATCGGTCGCGCCGTCGCTGCGGACATCATCTCTCGCTACGGTGTGGTTCAAAACCGCTCCGTGACCGAGTACCTTAATCGAGTCGGCAAGGCCGTGAGTCTGACCTCGTCTCGCCCCGAGATTTACAACGACTACCACTTTGCGATTCTCGACAGTGATGAAATCAACGCGTTCGCCGCTCCCGGTGGATTTGTATTCATCACGCGAGGCATGTTGAAGCTGGTCCCTAATGAAGAAGCCTTGAGTATGGTGCTGGGCCATGAAATCGCCCACGTGGCCAACCGCCACGGCCTTGAGGCGATTAACAAGAACCGACTCCTTGAAGCCTTTGCAGTTCTAGGAAACGAGGCGGGCAAAACTCTCGACAGGGAAGAAGTGGTCAAGCTCACGAAACTCTATGAAGGTGCGGTAGGCGACATCGTGAAAACCTTGATTGAGTCAGGTTACAGCCGCTCTCAGGAAAAAGACGCCGATCATCAAGGCTGCGAGTTTGCCGCAAATCTTGGGTACGAAGCGGGAGCCATGCTGGAGTTTCTGGGTGCCATGGATAAGGCCGCCGCGGGAGGTGGTGGCATGTTCGAAACACATCCTCCGGCCCAAGATCGCATTGCCACCCTGAGGCCCATCGTTAAAAGCCTGGGCGATCGTGGTACCGAGTCTTCGGCTCGAACCACCCGCTTTCAGAAAGCTATGGCCTCGCTCTAAACCATGAAGTCTATGTGGCTGCGAGCTGCCTTGGCTGTGGTTTGCGGCTTGGTGGCTTATGTTCTGATGGTTTCGGGTGCGCTTGATTCCTTCGAGAACAAGAGTTGGGATTGGCGCTTACGAGCGTTCGCAACCTCAACCGCCCCTGAGACGGTTGCCATTCTTGCCGTCGACCAGGCCAGTCTCGACTACGTGGCCGACGAACAGGGGTTGTCCTGGCCCTGGCCTCGTGGGCTCTGGGTGCCGATTGTGGAGTACTGCCGATCCGCAGGCGCCACGGGCATCGTGTTTGATGTGTTGTTCACCGAGTTTTCTTCCTACGGTCTAGAGGATGATGCCGAGTTTGCTTCGGTGATGGGTCAACAACCGGACATCGTGTTAGGAAGCGCCGACAAGCCGCCACTTCCCGAGTTAGCCGGCGCCGCAGCTGGCGTCGGCAACGTTAGCTTTAAGCCGGACGATGACGGCATCTTCAGGCGAATGCCCCTGATTGAGCCATCGAGTGGAGCAAGGTCCCTTCCCTTTGTTGCCGGAGAGACCCTGTGCGGGCTCGATCTAAAGAATATCAATGGCCAAGCGTTCCTCGGTGAACACTCAGAGCAGCCCATTCCAACCGATGCTCTCGGGAACTTTGTTGTTCCGTACCGCGGTCCGGCTCAAACCGTACCGTCTTACGCTGCGGGAGCCGCCCTCCAGTCCTTTATTCGATCAATGGAGGGAACGGGGGAGATACCTCTTCCTAAAGAGAAACTACAGGGCCGCGTTGTATTTGTCGGGCTGACTGCCCCGGGTTTGTTAGATCTGCGTCCGACTCCCCTGAGTGCGGTTTATCCCGGGGTGGAAGTTCACGCCACCGTCCTTGATGCTCTTCTTCGCCAAGAGTTCATTCGCGTGGCTCCGCGAGGCGTTGGTCTTTTGCTTTCCTTACTAGCCAGTCTTGGTCTTGCCTTGGGGTTAGGAAAAGTGCAAAAGGCAAGTCATGGTCTGCTGCTTCTGCCTTTGGCCCTGCTCATTCTTGGGGCTTTGGTTGTTCTGGGTTTCAAAACCGGATACTGGATTCCGTTTGTGGCCCCCGGCTTGGCCCTGGTCCTCACCTTTCTAGCCATTCAAACCTTGGACTACACTACGGAGGGTCGCCAGCGACGTTTCCTAAAACAGGCTTTCCATCACTACCTCAGTCCGCAGGTTGTCGATCAACTTGTAGAGGACCCCTCAAAGCTAAAACTGGGTGGGGAACGCAAAGAACTCAGCATTTTCTTCTCTGATCTTGCCGGATTCACCACGCTTTCCGAAGGGCTTGAGCCAGAAGCCTTAACTTCGCTTCTCAATCAATACCTCACGGCAATGACCAAGGTGATTCTGGACACCGGCGGCACTGTTGATAAGTACGAAGGCGATGCCATCATTGCTTTTTGGAATGCCCCCCTGGATCAGTTTGATCATGTAAATCGAGCCGTGGAGGCCGGTCTTCGTTGTCTCAATGAACTGGATCGCATCAATCCAAGTCTTGCCCGTTTGTCTCAACAGCCTTTGTCCATGCGCGTTGGCATTCACACGGGAATGGTGGTGGTAGGGAATCTCGGATCGGATGAACGATTCGACTACAGTATGATCGGAGATGCAGCGAACTTGGCTTCGCGTCTAGAAGGGCTAGGCAAGGTGTTTCGGTCTCCCATTCTTGTCTCAGGGGCGACTTGGGATCGGTGTACGGTGGCCTCTGGGCGTGAAGTGGGAACCGTGCGTGTGGTAGGACGTTCCGAACCGGTGCGAGTTTTTCAGCCCACCGGGTTGCGGGATCAAACGCCAACCCTGAGCTGGTGGAAGCAGGGAGATGCGGTGTTTACCAAGGCTCTAGAATTCTTTGAGGCTGGGGATCTTGATCAGGCAGCGAACAAGTTCAAGCTTCTGCCCGATGATCCGGTGGCCCAGGCTTATCTAGAGCGCATTCAAAGGGAAGCTCCGGAAGTTGAGAATTGGTCCCCAATTTGGGAGATGACGCACAAGTGACAACCGCGCAAACCAATCTTTTCCAAGAAGGAACCCTAACCGTCCTCGGTGCTCGAGGGAGCGCGCCTGCCTCCGGTTCAGATTTCCAGAAATTTGGAGGCCACACGAGTTCCATGCTTGCGCGATCGAGTCATGCTTTCGTTTTTCTTGACGCTGGCACAGGGATCGTGGATGCAGGGGAGCGGATTGTTCAAGACAAAGCCGCGCCCAAGAGTATTCACTTCTTTGTGACTCACTTTCATTGGGATCATGTTGCCGGGCTTCCCATGTTTCGTCCGCTCCACCGCCCCGAGTTCCATATCACGTTTCATCTTGCCCCTGAGTTCTTATCCATGGGAAAGGCAGCCGTTTCGGGTCTCTTTGCCGCGCCGTACTTTCCCGTTGCTTGGGAAGATCTGGTGGCTAAGATTGAGTTTCAGTCCATGGCGGAGGCCGTGGATATCGACTCTCTTACGGTTTCTAGGACAAAGCTCAATCATCCCGGCGGGGCTACCGGCTATCGGATCAACGGCCCAAGACATAGTGTTGCCCTCATCACCGACAACGAGCACGAAACAGAGGGAACCCCGGCCTCGGTGGTTACCTTTTGTGAGAAGGTAGATCATCTGTTTTACGATGCGCACTTCACTCCGGATGAATACGAAGCCCACTCGGGCTGGGGGCACAGCACCTGGA
>JABDJR010000636.1 GCA_013003415.1 Candidatus Eiseniibacteriota bacterium
CGCCTGAGCCATTCAAAGGTTCAGGCGTTTTCTGTTTTCCGTTTACTAGGACTTCTTCGTCGAAACGCTCTTAGCGTTGAAGCGACTTGTCGGGATAAGCTGGGGCGGGCGGCACAACAACCGGCTCTTCCTGGATCTTCTTCTTCAAGAACTCAATCGCGGCTTCCAATTGCGCGTCCCGTCCCTTGAAGCTTTCGTGGGGTAGGTTTTCGACCACAATGTCCGGATCGACTCCATGCCCTTCGATGATCCACTCCCCGTCCGGGGTATACACACCAAACTCAGCGGCGGTGGCAATCCCACCGTCGACCATGTTGTTGGAGCTGGTCAGCCAGATTTCTCCACCCCAGGTTCGGGAACCGATGATCGTGCCGATCCCCAGGCGTCGAATTCCCTCCGCAATCGCCTCTCCATCGCTATAGGTCTTAGCGTTTACGAGCACCACCACATGTCCGTGAAAGGCATACTGCATGTTGCTTGAGGGGCCACCTACGCGGGGCTGCCAGTAGAACCATGGTTCGCGCATGAGTTTGCTGAGGATCCAACTGTCGATGTTACCGCCGTTATTATTGCGCACATCGAGAATGAGGCCCTTGCGGTTGAAAACCGGATAGAAGTCGCGAACAAATTGCGCCATATCATTGGAACCCATGGCCCGAAGGTGCACGTAGCCCAAGTCGCCGTCACCTTTGTCGTCGACCTCCAAACGTCGCGTGTATTCCCACTCGCGATACCGGAGCAAGCGCTCACTGCCACCGGAGATCGGTTTCACAATCACGTCTTTGGACGTACCGCCGCTACGAACTCCCAGCAACACTTCTTTCCCAACTTGATTCCGGAGGAGCGCTTGATAGTTGGGAGCGCTCAAGACGGAGACCCCATTGATGTGCGTCACAACATCGCCGACCTTCACCCCTACATCGGGACGCGCTAGAGGCGAAAGCAGTTCGGGACGATCCGGGTCCGACTGATAAATGTGATCGACCGTATACCCCCTAGAAGAACGGCTTAAGACCCCTCCCAGAGAGCCGATGGATACACTTTCGGGACCGCCGCGGTGGTCGCCACCGTACACATAGGTGTGTAGGGCCGAAAGCTCCGCCACCAATTGCTCGACGATATCGTCGAGTTCCTCGCGATCGCGAACGCGGTCCACCAACGGTTCATACCTAGCGCGCATGGCCGGCCAATCGACGCCGTGCATCCCGCGATCATAGAAGTAGTCCCGTTCTAAGCGCCAGGCATCGACAAACATTTGGCGCCATTCGTCTTGGGGCACAATGGGAAACGACCAGCCGCTCAACATGACCTGAGTCTTCTCGTCCATGGTTGCGGTGCCGTCGCCGGTGGAGGCCACATAGAGAGCGCTTTGCTTGCGCAGCAAAATAGCGGACCCATCTTGAGACATCTCGGCGGAGTTCACTCCCCCGGCCCACGTTTCCACTTCAGGATCGTCGTTGTTAATGGAAAGCACTTTGACTTCGCGCGCGCTCTCGTGACGGTCGGTCAGGGCCATCCAAAAAAGTTTGTCCGCCGACGCCATGAGCCCCCAGTAGTTGCCCGAACTTGCCGGAACCTGATGCAAACGTGTCATAAGACCGTTCCTAGCGATGGTCACCGGAGGAGGTCCCTCGCTCTCTTCTGCCTCATCATCGCTGGAGGGTTCGGGAGTGACTTCTGTAGGTGGCGTGAAAGGAAACGGTGTGCCCCCCGCCAGGTCCAAAGCGAAGACTTCGGTTTGGCGATCAAAAAACGGATCGGGTTGGCGCGATCCCCATGGGCTTCCCACCAAACTCCGAAAGTGGCGATCTGACAGGAAATACAGCCACTTCCCCTCCGCGCCCCAGGCGGGACTGTAGCTATCGTAGTGGTCGGAGGTGGCCACCAGAATGTTGCCGGAACCGACCTGGTAGAGCTTGATCTGACTCAGGGTGTTGTCCGCGATACTCGAAAAGGCCAACCACTGGCTATCCGGAGACCAGGAGTAGTCAAAGTAACTCCCCCATTCCGAGGTTTCCACCAGCGTGCTGCGACCATTTGCCACTTCGCTTATCCAGAGGCGTTGATTCTTGTCTGCATGGGCAATGTATTTGCCGTTCGGGGATGGGGTGCCTCCCCAACGCCAAACCTCGCCATTTTTTGTCACTTGTTCGGGCTCACCCACGCCGTTCGCCGGCAATTTCCAATACTCCACTTCCCCCGACTTGTCGGCGAGGGCGTATAGCGCATCGCTCTCATGACTAAACATGGCTTCGCGATAGCGCACGCTGGCCTCGTGAGTGACTTGCGCCAGGCGACCGCGCTTCACGGGGGCGGTAAACACGGTACCTCGCGAGGTAAGAGCTACCCGCTTTCCGTCAGGAGAGATGTGTGAGGAGCTCAAATAGCTCATGGGGTTGGTCACCCACTTCTCTCGAGTTTGATCGAAGTCTGAATCGAGATTGATCACTAAACGACGAGAGTTGCCACTCGCGATGTCGTATCGCCAGAGATCGGCTTCACATTGGTAGACCACGGTGCCGTTGGAGAGGCTAGCTCCTCGGATTTCAAAATCGCGGTGCCGGGTGTGTTGTTGGAGGTTCCCGCCGTCGAAATCCATGGACCACAGATTGATGGTCCCGTCGCGGTCGGAAAGGAAGTAAACCCGATTCTGCCACACCATGGGTTGACGACTGGTTCCCGCGTAGTCGGAGGTCAGAGGAACAGCTTCCGCGGAGTTGCCAAGATTGAAAGACCAAATCGATTGGGCCGCACCGCCCTTGTACCGTTTGGTGTGGCTTCCTTGGAAGGAGTAACGCGTGAAGAAGAGTTGATTCCCGGCAAAGGCGGCTTCCGCAGCTTCAATCAAGGGGATCAACTCGGTGGTGTTGTCTTCGGGGTCAAGTTGTACGAGGTGATAGAGAGGCCGAGTGGAAAACTTCCGTGTGGCATACACAATGTCGCCATCACTCGTGAATCCTTGCGTCCGACATCGATCACCCTGAAAAGTATGTCGTGTAGGAAGGCCGCCGTTAAAAGGCATCGAGTACACTTCACTTGCACCCTCGTACTCTGCAGTGAACGCAATACGCGTTCCGTCCGAGGAAATGTGGGGCAAGCTTTCATAACCAGGATGGGTTGTGATGCGCCGAGCCGTACCTCCATCCGTACTCACCCGCCAAAGATCTCCTTCGGAAACAAATACAATGGTGTCGTTCCAAACTGCGGGTTGCCGGTAGTAGCCGTTTTGGGCCTCGGCAAGCGTGCTTGTAGCGAGAGTTAACAGGGCTACAAGACAGAGGGCGATGCGCATAGTCAACCTTTCTTGTTTCATTTTTTACTTAGACCTTTGAGAGCCCAATTCAAACTTTCTTGAATTTGACAGGTCTACCCGGAAAAAGATGAGAGATATTCAGGGAAAAGGCCAGTGCCATTTTCTCGGATGGTACTAATATAGATAAAGCGTCGGGGGAGGTCTACGGCGCGGACGTTTGGCCCACTATTGAGTCTGGCTCCCGGGGGATCAGATTCAGCAGTGACCTCAGATCCCCTCCTGCGCCGGAAACAGCTCGAATGAGTATCCACATAATCCCGAAGGAGGTTTGATTATGCGTGCATGGATAATTCGGAGTACGGTTGCGCTTTGTGTTGCGGGGCTCGCGGTTTTTCTTTTCATGCCCCTAGAGACTGCCGAAACAGGCGTCGCAGGCAAGTATTTTAGCCTGGTGTCCGGAGGAACAGGAGCCCCCGGCATTCTTGACATGGCCAGCTTGCCCGCTCCACCCGACTGTTCGACATGGCACGAGCTATACCCAGCCTACTGCGCGAACAGCCACCAAGACAGCTACATGGATAACGGTGATGGCTGCCTGTCTGCCTGTGACGAAATCGTTCTCGATGGCGTCACCTATCACATCACCTGGGTAGGTCCCACTTATTACATGACCTGCTTCGACCCGGCCGGACC
>JABDJR010000489.1 GCA_013003415.1 Candidatus Eiseniibacteriota bacterium
GGCTACTACTACGCCCGCGTCTATGGTGCTTCCGGGGCGATCAATCAGGGATACACGCTGACCCTCGACCCACCAGCAAACGGTACTCCCAGTGTCATCGTGACGGACCCGCCTTCGGGGACGCATCCGGTTTTGGCGAGTAAAGAAACGTATACCATCCAATGGCAAACTTCCGACCCGGAAGCGAACGATACTTGGGTTACGGTCTACGTGAACCGGCAGCCGGTTCTGGACGGGAACGAGATTCAGCTTGAAACCTCCGTCAACACCCAAGGCGCTCTAGGTTTTCATATCTTCAACACCGCCGAGTTCGACTTGGGAACCTACTACGTCTATTGCGAAGTCACCGATGGTGGCACGAAGTCCGGTTCTTGGGCTCCGGGAACGCTGTACTTAGTCGATCCGGTCACCGGGATTGGGAACGAGCAAGGCATTACTCAAAACGTTCTCTTACCGAATGCACCCAACCCCTTCTACTCCAGCACAACCTTGCGCCTACAACTTGCCGCTCCCAATCAAGTGCAATGGCGCATCTATGATTTGGCGGGGCGTCAGGTTCGGGAAATCTTTACCGGTTTCATGCCTGAAGGTCAGCACGTCATGACTTGGGACGGTCGCGACAGCAGTGGCCAGGAAGTTGCCGGGGGCATCTACTTCAACACGGTTGTGGTTGGAAACGAAAAGAACGTTTCAAAGATTGTCCGCGTGCAGTAGCGACATTGCGTTGTTGTGAAAAGGGCTTCCCAATGGGGAGCCCTTTTTTCGTTCAAAGCTTTTCTTGTGTCGAAAGAAGCAAGTCTGAAAACGCGATCCGCTAGCCGATGATGTGCATGGCGACTTGATCGAAGAGAAGTTCCGTGGTTTGAGCGAGTTCATCGGGGGTGTCGACTACCGATTGGGCCCGGGAAACCAGGCTTTCCACGCGCTCCCGACTGATTTTCTTTCTTCCGCCGGGTTTGGAGCCCCCGATTTCGGCCAAGGTGGCTAGAGCCATGTGATGGGCATACACGCAGAAGAGTCGCATGTCCCGATTCTCAACCGGGATGCTCTGGATGTAATCCAGTCCGGCTCGAAGGTGCCCTAGGGTGCGATCGAGAAGTTTCTTACTTCCATCGACACTCATGGCCGCACCGGCTTCGCCGCCCACCAGATACTTGGGAGGGAGATAAGAAACGCCACGCTCTTTATCGGACTCGTGGTCTTTCAAAATGTTGGTGAGTTGAAGGCCGAGACCAAATCGGCGCCCACGCTCGAGGCAGGTGGCGGAAGCCCAATCGTTGCTTCCCATGGTTCCAGCGAAGAGGCGGGTCAAAAGAATGCCCACCGTGCCGGCAACGATGTGACAGTAGAATTCAAGCTGATCGGGATCTTCGCAAACCGTAACCACGCGGCCTGATTGTCTTCCCTCGAAGGTCATCATGCCGAAACACATTTCTTCGAGGCATTCACGAATAGCGTGGGCAGGCTTTTCGGAAAGCTCGTCGAGCCCGGCAAGGAGTTCCGGGGTGTGCGTCACCAGATCTTCGTGATGTTTGCTTTCCAAAGATGGCCAAGCGTCGAGGAAAGCATTCCAGGGTTTGGACTCTGCTGGCGCTTTCGCAAAGTCGAGGAACTTGCCCAGTAAGAAGTCGCGCTTGGTGCGGTCGATCTCGGGATGATCCTCGATCGTGTCGGCCACGCGGCAGAGAAGGTAGGCGAGGCCAACTTCTTGACGAAGGGGTTGGCGAAGGCTGGGGATAGTTAACGCAAACGTCCGCGAGACATGAGGGAGCATAGACTCCGTATAGCTCTGAATTGCTGACGTAGGTTCGATCGATGCCATCGTTAGTCCTTCCTTGGGGAACCTTCGCCGAAATGGGCTCCCGCGTCTACACCAAACTGGCAAAGTGGTATTCTATGCAAATGCGCAATTCAACCGGTACAAACTGGCTACCCAGTCTTTTCTTTGCCCTGCTGTTTCTACTCACCTCTTGTGGTTCGGGCCCAAGTGCAGGTCGAGAAACTCAAGTCACTCTCACCTTGGATGTTTCGGTCCCGCCCGACACTCCGGCCTCGGCCGAAGTTGTTGTCCGTGGGACGCACGGGATCGAACCCGATCTCGTTGAAGAAACCGTGGTTCTCACCGCTGCATCTTCCCAAACCCACCAAGGATCTCTTGAGCTTCCCCAGGAAGCCGAGTTTGCGTTCCAAATCCATTTGGCAAACCCGGCGCGTGTGGAAGTCTCGGAAACCTTGGAACCCGTGGCTCCTCATTTGTTTTCGGCCACAGAGGACGGTTCCCTAAACCTTGAGGTGATGGCCTGGGGCATAGAACCCGCTTCGGGCCAGGGGGTGGCTCGTTTCCGAATTGCCACCCCGGGATCGACTCCAAATGGGGCCGAAGTCTGGATTTCCGGCAACCAGCCTGCGTTAGGGGACTGGAATGGGGCCGGTCTGCAGGCTCGACCCACTTCAACCGGGCTTTTTGTGGCTCAGGTGGAACTCCCGCTCCAGACGAGGGTCGAGTACAAGGTGACGCGTGGGGATTGGTCGACGGTAGAAAAGGGACCGCAAGGGGAGGAGATCCAGAACCGAACCTTTACCGTTTCCGACCCCGTTTCCATTCGCAATGATGAGGTGGAGCATTGGGCGGACCAAGTTGTCGACAACCGGCCCTCCACGCGCACCGGGCTCTTCGAACTCCATGAAGATGTGGCCAGCGCTTTCTTGGAGTTGCCACGCGATGTCTTGGTTTATCTTCCCCCCGATTACAACGCCACCACAGATCGCTAT
>JABDJR010000671.1 GCA_013003415.1 Candidatus Eiseniibacteriota bacterium
AAAGGGACGGGGCCCAGCGATGACTCAAGGTCTTGGGTGTGGAGCTTACCCTCGGGCTTTCCAACCAGAATGGGACAAGTCACAACCCCATCGGCGGTAATCACTCGGGAAGAGGCGCACTGCAAGAGTAGGGGGTCCATGTCCTCAAGGTCGGCATCAGTCAGGAATCTTCCTGAAGAAGGGTCTTCCAGTTTGCCCGTGTGAAAAACGGGAATCACTTTGAGTCGGGGACGCTTAACCCCGGCGTTCTTCAGGAGCGCTAAGTACTGCTCGTAGATCGTTTGGGAACCGGGCTTTCGTTCGGAGAGAAGGTACTCGGTAGCCGTAATAATAGGAAGCAACCCGGCCGCTTCGAGACGCTTCACGGCCCGAAGGGCTTTGGCGTGGGCCCCGGCTCCGCGGACGGCATCGTTGGTTTCAGGGTTGGGGTGATCGATAGAAACCCGAAGCTCTAAAGAGAAAGGGCTGGCTTTGGCGATCTCACCGAGCTGTGTCGCAATCCGCTCGGTAATGATGGTGCCGTTGGTAAGAACAGTAGTGGGGAATCTTGAGAGACTCAGCTCAAGGATTTCGAGCATTTGCTTGTGAAGAAAAGGCTCCCCACCGGTGAAGTAAATCTCTTTCACGCCCAAGCGGGACGCGTCGCCGAGCCCGCGGCCGATGGTTTCCATGTCCAGGAAGTCGAGGCTCTTGTTCTTCGGCGATGAATCCACGAGGCAGTGGGTGCATTCCAGGTTGCAGAGGAGACCGGTTACCTGAAACCACAGCGCATCGAGCTGCTGAAGATCTAACAAGACCGGGGAATTGGAAACGAAGGGTGCGTTGGTCTTTGCGCCCACCGGAGGAAGGGTTGTGCTCACTGTGGAAGCGCCCCGAACCCGGGAAACAGAACTTTAGGCATGAGCTGCCGGTTCTTTATAAAGGTTGTGCTCCGGATTACCGGTGATGAGTTGGAACGCGTCGCGGATCTGCTCGTGACCCACGCGTAACAGGAAATTGTTGCTTCGCCCGTAGGACTTGTTGCCAAGGATGTAGAAGTTCGGTTCCGGGCTCTTTAGGGTGTTTGCGCCCTGGGAACTTTGAGTCGTGCAATCGGAACCCTTGGAACCCATGAGAGCCGCCGACAGGGCCATGGGCCCCTGCGTTGCATAGCACTCGTGCACTTGAAGTTCTCGGTAGAGAGCGTTCTTGGGTCGGAAACCCGTTTGATTCACGACGAGGTCGACATCGAAAGGGGAGGTGTCCGGGCTGTCGAGAGTAACTCGAACTTGCCCGCCATTGATCTCGAAGGCGAGGACCTGGCTTCGTGAGTAAACAGTCCAATGTTCCGGAGGATTCTTGGCCAAGGAATTCGCGTCCTGCACCAAAGCTTCTCGAGTAGGTAGGGGATCGTTGGGCATGGGCACCAGCGGAGGGTTGTTTCCCCGGTTGACCCAGTGGACGGCGGCGACATCGCTCTTCGAAAGGTCGCGAAGGGTGGTTGCGGCAGAGAGGCCTCCGCCAACCACCAAAACTTTCTTTCCGCTAAACAGGTTCTTGTCCCGATTGAGGACGTCGGGTATCCCCTCAAACTTGCGTGTGCCTAGAAAGCGTTCTCCTCGCGCCGGGATCCCGCCGCGGCCCATCGCGTTCGGTTGTCCGTACACGCCGGTGGTATCAATGACGAAATCGGCCTCTTCGATTCGCTCACCCTGAGGAGCGTCCATAAGAATTCGGAAGGGTTGGCGCGTACGACGTTTGTCCCCCGCGGCAAGGATGGCTTCACCCTTGAGCAAACCGCCTCGACCAATGGTGACCACGCGGTGGAAGGTGTGAATCCGATCGTGTAGTTCGGGAAGGGCGGCCAGCGGCTCTAAATAGTCCGAAACCATTTGCGCCCCCGTGGGAGTTTCTTGAGCGGGGAAGTTGAGCCCCAAGGCCTCGACCGCCAAAGGCGAGGCGTTCATGGACCAGGGCGTAAAGAGCGTGACATGGCCCCAGTCCCTGAGGCTCGCCCCCACGGAGTCGGCCTCATAGACCTGAACATCGAACCCGCTCCGAGCCGCGTAGAGAGCGGCTTCGAGCCCAATCGGTCCGGCCCCAATAACAGCTACTCGTTTTCCCGTCCTGGCCATCGATTCCGCCGTCATATC
>JABDJR010000694.1 GCA_013003415.1 Candidatus Eiseniibacteriota bacterium
CCGTGCTCGACGCGCGGGTTTCGCTTGCCGTCTCGCCCGCCTTCGCTATCGACCTCGGTCTTTTCAAGGCGCCCTTCAGCGCTGAGTTTTTGACCGCCGCGCCCTCCATTGACTTCGTCAACCGTTCGCAGATGGTGTCGGCCTTGGCCCCGGGGCGTGAGACCGGCGTGGCATTCCGTGGCGATGTGTCTGGTATCGGGTATCAGTTGGGTGCCTTCAATGGCAACGGCCGCCAGGGAATTATGGGAAACGACGACGACAATCTGCTTTTCGCGGGCCGTTTAAGTAAGCGCCGCACCACGAGCGATGGCTCGTGGGAGGTGGGGGCGCACGGAGCCTTTAGCGACGACCCTAATCGTGAGCGCACCCTCTTTGGGGCCGACGCACGCGTCACAAACGGTCCGTGGCTCGTCTCGGCTGAGGTTCTGGGCGGAGAAATCGCCCTCGATGGCGGCGCGGCCACCGACCCACTGGGTTACCAAGCCACCGCGGGTTATATGATTACCCCCGACCGCCATCAAGTCTTGGTTCGCTGGGACGCACTCGACTTAGACGATGGTACCGGCAATCAGCGTTTCGTGGTTTTAGGCTACAACTTTTGGCCCACGAGCGCATTTGAGTGGCAGGTCAACTATCTTATCCCCGTGCAGTGGGGTAATGTTGGCGACCATCAGGTTCTGCTCAACTTCCAGGCCGCGTTTTAGTAATCATTGGAGACACCCTCATGCTGCGGAAGATCTGGTCACCTATTGGCACCGTCTTATTTGCCGGTCTCTTCTTATCCCTATGCACTCACTCGATCGCCGGTGAGGTTGGGCCATCCGACCTCGACCTCATGCCGACGAGTTGGTCAGACCGTAAAGAGATAGACGCAACACTGACCGTCTTTGGCGTAGAGAAACCTACCGCCGTCGGATCAAGCGGAGCCATTGCCGGAACCACAGGAACCTCTGCGGTCCGAGCCGGACTGGAAGCTCTGCAACAGGGGGGTACTGCTGTGGACGCGGTGGTAACAACCGCACTGACACAGATCGCTCTTTCCGCGGGAAGCTGGGTGAGCTATGCGGGAATCTTCAACCTCGTTTACTACGAAGCAGAGTCCGGTGAGGTCTACAGTTTGAACGCGGGATTTAATACGGTACTCGGTGAAAACGATCCGGCGTCTATCCCCAAGTCCGAAAAATTTGGAGGCGATGGAACCCCGAGTGGTCGAACCGCTTTGGTGCCAGGTTTTTTCGCGGGCACCGAAGCTGCTCATGATCGGTTTGGCAAGCTTCCTTGGTCGTCACTTTTCGATCCCGCGATTCACTATGCAGAAGAAGGATTTGTGCTCAGCGAAATGCACGACTCCATGCTAAAGAAACGAAAGGCGACGTTGTCGCGGCTTGAGGAAACGAAGGCCGTGTTCACCGGATCAGACGGCGAGTTCCTTGGGGGTGGGGACGTGCTAAGACAGCCCGATCTAGCCAAGACTTTGAAAGCGGTCGCGGAGCAGGGATCGGAATATATCTATAACGGAGTCTGGGCTGATCGGTTTGTTGCCGCGGTACGTCGGGACGGCGGTCACATGACTTTGGAAGACCTTCAGTCGTATGAGCCGACCTGGCAAGAACCGACGCGCACGACCCACGCCGGCTACGATGTGGTCGGCCCGGGTTTGCCGGGGTTCGGGGGCGCTATGGTTGTCGAGGCTCTGAACGTGATGGAAGCGGCCGACCTACCTGCGATGGGTTACCCTACGGAGTCTCCCGAGGCCTTCTTCTGGCTTACTCAAATATCGCAACTTTGGGCCACGCCCTTTGTTCATCCGAGTTTACGCTCGTTTTTACTCGGCGGCTTGGACGCGTCCATCCCGTCACGACTCGACAAAGCGAGCGCGGCTGCGGTTTGGGAAAAGCTCGAGGCAGGAAAGATCGCTCTCGCAACCGCTCCCAAAACGGTTGACCCAAAACATTCCGATGCCATTGTGGCCGTCGACGCGTTTGGTAATGTTGCTGCCGTCGTTCACACCATCAACGCCACCACATGGGGCGAGACAGGCATCTTCGTGGATGGCATTTCCATTCCGGATGCTGCCAGTTTTCAGCAAGCCCAAATCGAGGAAGCCGGTCCAGGAAACCGTTTGCCTGATCCCACAACACCATTGATCGTACTCCGGGATGGCAAACCCGTTCTGGCCCTCTCCTCCATCGGTGCGGGATTACACCAAAAGACACTCACCGTTTTGCTCACCATGCTCGACCATGGTTTGGACCTTGAGTCGGCGATCAACTCCCCTTCCCACCATCTGCCTGAGTTTGGTGCCATGGGAAAAGCGACGCAGCAGGTGATTGAAGGCGAGTTTGCCGATGAGGTGCTCGAAGCGGTACGTGCCATGGGATTGAAGATTAAAGAGATTCCCGACGGTATCGATTCGCGGGCTCCCCGAGGCTATGTGATCGGGTTGGCTATTGATCCCGAGGGCACACGACGCGCGGTGACGACGAAGATGTTCAACGGCGCAGCGATGGCTCACTAGGCCCGTGAGCTAGGCCGACTCGCAATATCAAGGTGAGTTAGGCCAAAACACAATATTAAGGTGAGTAATACGTCGGAGTCCCCGGCCCTACAGGAAGGCCGAGCACGAACACCCACAAGTAGAACAAAATCATCCACGCCACCAAGAACACGATCGAGTAAGGGATCATGGTCGAGATCAACGTTCCAATGCCAAGCCGGCGGTCATAGCGCATGGCAAAGGCGAGAATCAGTCCGAAGTAGCTCATCATTGGGGTGATTATGTTCGTGGTTGAATCACCGATACGGTACGCAGCCTGAATAAGCTCTGGACTGTAGCCTACCGTCATCAGCATGGGGACGAAGATGGGCGCAGTGACCGCCCATTGCGCGGACGCGCTCCCAAGCATCAAGTTCACAAAGCAGCACATCAGAATGAACGGAATGAAAACCACCGGGCCGGTGAGATTCCACTCCGTAAGCAAGTCAGCTCCTACAACGGCGGTTATCGTGCCGAGCTGCGTCCAAGCGAAGAAAGCCACGAACTGCGCGGCGAAAAATACGAGCACCAAGTAGAGACCCATGGAGCTCATCGCTCCCGCCATACCTTCGATGACGTCGCGGTCCGTCTTCATCGAACCGGTTACCCGCCCATAGACAATGGAGGGGATCACAAAGAAGACGAAGATGAGCGCCACCACGCTCCGCAACATCGGCCGCAGATCCTGGATCAGCGTGTCGTTCACCCCCGGATCTCGGAACCAACCGTTTTCGGGAAGTGCGGTCAAGGCGAGGCCAACCAGCATGACCAGCGTCGTCAAGCCAGCGAGCTTTAGCCCCCGCTTCTCGACGGAAGAGAGCGGTCCAAGATCGCGCGCGAGTTCCTCAACCCCGGATTCGGCTCGGCTGGGATCGTAGGCGCCCAGTTTCGGCTCGACGATCTTCGTCGTCACGAGGGTACCTACAATCGTTATAAGGAAGGTGCTCACCACCATGAAGTAGTAGTTGGCGGTTGGCAGGATCTCGTTTACTTCACCTGGAGCGTAAGACGGGTCGATGATCCGCGCCGCCTCGGTTGTGATTCCTGCGAGCAGAGGATCCACCGTACCGATGAGAATGTTTGCGGAATAGCCGCCAGACACACCGGCGAACGCCGCGGCAAGACCAACGAGCGGGTTGCGACCCACGGAGTGGAACACCACGGCCGCGAGCGGGATGAGTACAACGTATCCCATCTCCGAGGCGGTGTTCGAAACGACGGCCGCGAATACCACGACCATGGTAAGCAGACTGCGGGGGGCGCCGAGAACCATGTGTCGAATAACTGCTCCAAGAAGCCCGGCCTTCTCCGCCACCCCAACGCCAAGAAGGGCCACCAGCAC
>JABDJR010000706.1 GCA_013003415.1 Candidatus Eiseniibacteriota bacterium
AAGCTAAACATGTCGGTGGACCGCGGCTTCTACAACGACGGCAATGATCGCTTGAACTTCACCGCTCACGGTACGCGTGAAATGTATCTGCCATACCAGGTTAAAGCCGGTATCTTGGTTCGCCACATTGAGTTTAGACACTTCTTGGACAACGGTATTTGGACGCCGGAAAAGTACTGGTCCCGAGCGGGAACCCTCGACATGAAAATCGGTAACAAAGATGTCTGGGCTCTTAGCGGCGGACTTGAGTTAGGCTTCTCCCGTGAGGCTGACTTTGACCGCACCTTCCACGCCGGGTATCGCCTTGGCTTCTTCAAAGCCTGGGGGCCCTGGATTCTGGACGCCTCAGTAGGACACAGCGAGGGAAATCTTGAAAGCACTGGCGGCTACAACCGCACCTATACGCATCTTGGCCTTCGTATGCGCCTTTAGGAGGCTGGTGCCAGGGCTTGTTTGCCTGACTCTGCTTTTAGGCTGCTCAGATACCCCACTCGAACTTTCCGGGCCTCGACCCATGAGTATTCAGGGCTTCACCCTGGCTGACTGGTCTGCCTTTGGATACAGCAATCGTCATTCCGATATCGCGATCAGAAACCTCGGTGAGCTAGGGGTTACCGATTGCGCCATTCTGATCACGACCTACCAAAGCTCTCCATCCACCTCTCAACTGCGTCTCAATGATGCACGCACTCCCGGTCGGAATTCCGTCGCCCGAGCCCTCTCCGAAGCGCATCGTCAGGGTATGGAGGTCACACTCAAACTCCATGTTGATATTGACGATGGAACGTGGCGCGCCGAAATCGATCCCGAGAATCCGGAAGCCTGGTTCGCCGCTTACGAAACATTCGTTTTCACCTGGGCAGAACGAGCCGAGAGTTGGGGCGTTCGGCAACTGATTGTGGGAACCGAGTTGGCCGGCACTCTAAAACACGAACAAGCTTGGAGAGACCTCATCCAAGGTTGCCGAGAACGATTTCATGGCGACTTGGTCTACGCCGCGAGCTGGGATGAGGCTGCGCTTGTTCCCTTTTGGGACGCTCTCGACTTTGTTGGGATCAACACGTACTTTCCGGTGGCCACGCGTCGCGATCCGGGACGCCTGGAAATCATGGAAGCTTGGCAGCCGTGGTTAAGTCGGATGCAGTTGCTCCACGAACAAACCGACAAACAGATTCTTGTTACCGAAATCGGCTACCGAAGTATCGATGGGGCCGGCCTTCATCCTTACCAGTTCAACACGAGCGGAACTCTGGATCTTCGAGAACAGGCCGACCTTTACTGGGCAGCCTTGCAAGTGCTTGCGGAACCTGATTGGATTGAGGGCGTCTATTGGTGGAACTGGCTAGCCAACGGCGCAGGGGGCCCATTAAACCGTGACTTCACACCTTTTGGAAAAGAGGCGGAGCAAATTCTTCGCGACGCTTGGACTAGTCCTACTCCTTAGTTCCCTTGGGTTTGTGCGACCTACTTTCGCTGAAGTTACCCCGGGCACCATTGAAACCGGCCTCGCCGCCTCACTCACCTCGGTTGAAAGCAACACGCGAGGAACCCTTTCCCTAAGCGCGGCGCGGTTCGAAAAGCTGAGGGAGATCCTGTGGACCTTCGAGTTAGGACTGAGCTATCACCATCAAAACTCGCTGGATCAGCTCGATGTTGAGGTCGCTCTTGGGTTCGCGAAACCTCTCGCGTCAGGGTTTTATCCTTATGTAAGCTTCGCTGTAGGTCGGCGAGCCTCTTGGGTCGGGAGCTTTAACCAAAGTCAGCTCACCCTTGGTCCTAGCTTTGGTTTTCGCCAGCTCATAGGGTCACGTGCCGGGATTCGCACCGAGTATCGGTTTCGAAGAGTTAAGAGCAGCTCAACCGCGAACTACAGTGAGCAAAGTCTCCAGATCGGGGTGTCTTTGTTCTGGAACAACGGATCATGAAAGAACCAATAATTTCCAAGGACATTCGTGACGCGCAGACTTTACCGTCTCGTTACTACACCGGTGCCGACGTTTTCGAACTCAGCAAGAACGCCCTGTTTGCCGGAAGTTGGCAATGGGTCACCGATAACGCCAGTCTGAACAACGTCGACTTGGTTCCGGTTTCGCTCCTGCCATCCTTCCTAGACGAACCCTTGCTTTTAGCCAAGTCCGAAGACCTCTGGCGATGCTTGTCTAATGTTTGCACGCACCGGGGAAACCTCCTCGTCGACAAACCCTGCCAATCCAAACGCATTCAGTGTGGCTATCACGGTCGACAATTCGACATGGCCGGCAAGTTTGTTCACATGCCCGAGTTCGAAGAAGCTAAGAACTTCCCCGGGCCCGCAGATGACCTCCCGGAAATCCCTTTGGAGTGGCTCGGCCCCATGGGATTTGTTCGAGTCACCGGGGACGCATCCTTCGAGGAGACTTTTAAGCCCGTCATCGATCGTCTCCCCGACTATCGCTGGGACGAGCTAAAACTCGATCCGGACAGTGTCAAAACCTACGAGTTGCCCGCAAACTGGATGCTCTATTGTGACAACTACCTGGAAGGCTTTCACATTCCCTACGTGCACCCCGAGCTACACAAAACGCTCGACCCCAAGGGTTATGCCACGGAGATTCTAGATCGGGGCACGCTGCAAATCGGCATCGCCTCGGCCGAAGAGGAAGCCTTCCCTGCTCGCGGAAACGAGCCCCCGATTGGGGCCTATTACTTCTTCCTTTTCCCCAATCTCATGCTCAACTTCTACCCCTGGGGTCTCTCCTTAAACGTGGTCCAACCCGTTGCCCCTAAGCACACGAAAATCCACTATCGATCCTATGTGCTCGATGCCAGCCGTCTGGGGACCGGCGCCGGGGGAGCCCTCGACGTGGTCGAAATACAGGACGAGCACGTCGTGGCCCAAGTCCAGCTGGGGGTCCAATCTCGGCTCTACGACCGGGGGCGATACTCCCCTTCCCAAGAAACCGGAGTGCACCATTTTCACCGGTATTTGGTGGAACACCTCGCCGATCTGCTTGGCCTTTAAGACGGCCTAAGTTATTATCCTCAGTCGCATTTCCCACTCTCCTTTAGACCCTAATTCTGCGGCTTTTTATCGCCTCCCACTTATGAGGAAATCATGCTTAGAGTTGCCTATATAGACGGGGACGGTATCGGTCCCTCGATCATGGATTCTGCCCGCCAAATCATTGACGCTTCCGGAGTTAAAATCGAATGGATTGAGGCTCGAGCCGGAGATCAGGCCCACACCGATCTTGGAGACCCTCTCCCCCAAGAAACGCTCGCCACCATCCGAGACACCCAGCTTGCCATCAAAGGCCCCTGCACCACACCGGTGGGTGCCGGGTTTCGCTCGGTGAACGTAGCTCTGCGCCAAGAGTTTGAGCTTTACGCCAACGTTCGGCCCACCCGAGCTTTCAAAGGGGTGAACTGCCTCTTCCCCGGCCTCGACCTCGTGACGGTTCGCGAGAATACAGGCGGGTTCTATACGAGCATGGAACACTGGATCGGCAACAAAGATGCCGCCATTGCCATTGGGGTCAACACGCGAGAGGGCATGACCCGTGTTTGCCGTCATGCCTTTGAGTATGCCGTGGCCAACGGTCGCAAGATGGTCACCGCCGTTCACAAAGCCAATATTCTGAAACTCTTGAGCGGGCTCTTCCTCGATGTCGCCACAGACATGGCGAAGGAGTATCCCAACATCGAGTTTAACGATCGCATCATCGACAACATGGCCATGCAGCTTGTTCGCGATCCCTACCAGTTCGACGTGATCGTAAGCACCAACCTATTCGGTGACATCATTAGCGATCTCACGGCGGGACTCATTGGCGGACTGGGACTCGCGCCCGGAGCCAATATTGGCGACACGGTTGCTATTTTCGAAGCCGTTCACGGATCGGCCCCCGACATCGCAGGCAAAGACATCGCGAATCCCACTTCCGTGATCTTGGCCGGAATCATGTTGCTTCGCCACACCGGGCACTCTAAAGAGGCCCAGAGGGTGGAAGATGCAGTTTTGGCCGTTCTCGCCGAGGGAACGCATGTTACAAAAGACTTAAACGCCAAAGCCGGCGTGGGTACTCGAGCCATGACCGAGGCCATTTTGACGAAGCTAGGAGACTAAAATGAGTCACACTGACGTTTTCACAAACGAGCCGTTCACCGACTTCTCCAAAGATGAGAACCGCCAAAAACAACTCGATGCCATCAAGCTCGTCGAGTCCGAATTGGGAAAAGAGATTCCCATGCTCATCGACGGCAAAGAAGTTTGGACCGAAGGAAAATTCAATTCCGTCAATCCGGCCAATTACAATGAGGTCATTGGTGTTTTTCAAAATGGGGACGCTTCCCATGCCGATCAGGCCATCGAAGCGGCCTACAAGAAATTCCAAACCTGGCAACACACCTCTGCTGAAGAACGAGCGGGCTATGCCTTTAAGGTCGCCGACATCATGCGGCGCCGTCGTTTCGAGATCAACGCCTGGATGATCTTGGAAGCGGGAAAATCTTGGGCCGAGGCCGATGGTGACACCGCGGAAGCCATCGATTTCATGGACTTCTACGGTCGCGAGGCCATTCGCTACTCCGGCCCCCAACCCGTCACTCCGGTGAGCGGAGAAGAGAACCAATTGTTCTACATCCCCTTAGGTGTGGCGGCGGCCATTCCCCCGTGGAACTTTCCCTGTGCCATTCTTGCCGGCATGGCGGCGGCAGCCTGGGTTACCGGAAATACAGTTGTCTTAAAGCCGGCCGAGCAAACGCCTCGCGTGGGTTGGGTCTACATGGATATCCTGAAGGAAGCCGGCCTCCCCGAGGGGGTGGTGAACTTTGTCACCGGTCCCGGGCCGGTTGTGGGTGGCCGTATGGTTGAGCACCACCTCACCCGCCTCATTAGTTTCACCGGCTCCCGCGAAGTCGGTTTGCAGATCTATGAAAAGGCAGCCAAAACCCCTCCGGGTCAAATTTGGATGAAGCGGGTTATTGCTGAGATGGGCGGCAAAGACGCCATCATGGTTCACGAAGATGCCAACCTCGATGAAGCCGTGCAGGGCGTGCTTGCCAGTGCGTTCGGATTCCAGGGACAAAAGTGCTCGGCCTGCTCTCGGGCCATTGTGCACGAGTCGCTCTACGACGAGTTTGTAGAGAAAATCGCAGAAGCGGCCAAGCCGCTTACCCAAGGCGATCCACGCGAGCTGGAAAACTACATGGGACCGGTGGTTGATGATGAGGCTTTCGAAAAAGTCGAGTCCTACCTAAAAATCGGAAACGAAGAAGGTCGCCTGGTTGCAGGTGGTGAAGCCGATCGCTCCAAGGGGTACTTCATTCGACCCACCGTGTTTGCCGACATTCGCCCCGATCACCGTCTGGCTCAAGAAGAAATATTCGGACCTGTTCTTGCCGTAATCAAAAGCAAGAGTTGGGACGACGGGATGGAAATCGTGAACGGTACCCCCTACGGTTTGACGGGTGCGGTGTACACCGCCAGTGAAGAGAACCAGAAACGCGCTATCCGTGACTTCCACGTGGGCAACCTCTATGTGAACCGCAAATGCACCGGGGCTCTGGTCGGGGCTCACCCCTTTGGGGGCTTTAACATGAGCGGTACGGACTCCAAGGCCGGGGGACGCGACTATCTCTTACTGTTCCTTCAGGCGAAGCTTGCTTCGGTGAAGATCTAGGTTACCCCGTCTCCATGATGCTCTCGGTTCTGATCCCCGTCTTCAACGAAGAGGCAACTCTTGAGAAGGTGGTCCGATCCGTTCTAGAGATCGATCTTGAAAAAGAGATTGTGGTGGTCGACGATTGTTCCACGGATCAAACGCCGGCCATCATCAAAAAACTCGAGGAAGAGGGTGTCATTCGCGCTTTTCGCCTAGATCGCAACCAGGGTAAAGGCGCGGCGGTGCGAAAAGCGATTACCGAGGCGAAAGGTGAAATCTGCGTCATTCAAGACGCCGATTTGGAGTACCAACCCTCAGACTTCCCAGCACTCATTCGCCCCATTATTGAGTTTGGGGCCGACGCCTGCTACGGAAGCCGCTTTAGCGGCCCGCACCGCGTCTTTCTATACTGGCACTACGCAGCCAACCGGCTTCTCACGTGGCTCACCAACATGATCTACGACACCATGCTTACCGACATGGAGACGGGTTACAAAGCCGTGCGGACCGAGGTTCTCCGTTCTTTCAACCTTCGTTCAAACACCTTTGACATCGAACCCGAGATTACAGCGAAGTTGTTCAAGAACAATTATAAGGTCTTCGAAGTTCCGATCACGTACAATGGACGGACCTACGCAGAAGGCAAGAAGATCGGTGTGAAAGACGCCTTCTTGGCTCTGGCGGCAATTCTACGTTTTCGCTTTACGGACTAATGGCGCCCATAAAAATCGCTCTCATTGGCACCCACGGGGTCGGAAAAACAACGCTTTGTTTCGACCTTGCCTCTCGCTTGAAACGGCTCGACTACGCTTTGGACTTAGTCAAAGAAGTCGCTCGAGACTGTCCCCTTCCTATTAATCGCGAGACGACCTACGAAGCTCAGGCCTGGATTCTGCATACTCAGATTGCTCGGGAGCTGGCTGCAGCAAGCCATCACGAAATCGTCCTCTGCGATCGGTCGGTGCTCGATAACTATGCCTATCTCGTGCATCGCATGGGGCGTCGACCCGAGTTAGAACCCCTGGTGGCTTCTTGGCTCAAAGGCTACAAGCTCCTTGTAAAAGTTCCCATTTGGCAGCCCCTAAAGTTTGACGGGGTCCGTGATGTGGCAGAAGCTTTTCAACTTGGGGTAGACGAGACGATTGACAAGCTCATTGAATCTTTCGATGTACGGGCTTTGCACCTGCAAGCCAAAGATCATGAACTTTGGCCCGACCAAATCTTGGAAGCGCTAGGACTACCCTCTCGACCCGAACAACAAAACTTATTTGGAAACCCAGAGAACACCGAGTCATAGAACTCACGCTAGGAGACTCCCATGAAAGCGATTCTCGCAGCCCTATTCCTACTTGTTCCTTCTTTGGCTTTAGCCGATGCAGATGAAGATGCCATCCGCCAGGCTATTCTGAACTACGCCAACTCCGTCTACGAAGTAAAGCCCGAGCTTGTCGAGGAAAGCGTGCATACTCACTTGCACAAGGTTGGCTACATGACCTCCCAAGACGGGAAAAGCACGCGCGAGCTTTGGATGAATTTCCATGAACTTAGTAACCTAGCTGCCAACTTGAACAAGGAAGGCATGTTCGATCCCGACACCGCCCGTCGCGACATTAAGATTCTCGATCGGCTGGATCGCATCGCGATGGCTCGACTCGATGCGGAATGGGGCATCGACTTCTTCCACCTCGTCAAAATCGATGAAACCTGGAAGATCATGAACGTGGTTTGGCAGAGCTATCCTAAAGAAAAGTAAGACAGGGAGTACTTATGCGTTCGGTTATTCGCTTTGGACTGGTGGTTGTCGCTCTTGCCCTAACTGCGGGAACGAGCTTGGCGGTCAAGCCGCCCATGACTTCGATGGACCTTCTGTCCTACCAATGGGTGGGTGATCCCCAAGTTTCCCCGGATGGACAGTTTGTCGCCTTCACGCGAGTCGTTCCAGACTCGGCATCAAACCAGTACCAATCCTCTCTGTACTTAGTCCGAACCGAGGGCGGCCGCCCCTTCCGTATCACTCAGGGCACCATGGACACCACTCCTCGCTGGTCCCCGGACAGCCAATCCTTGTGCTTCCTTCGGAAAGGCGCTGACACAGAATCCCGCCAGCTTTGGATCCTCCCTCTTGTTGGCGGCGAAGCCAGACAGATTACCAACCATGCCCCGGGAGTAGGAGCAGCCTGGTGGTCTCCCAAGGGAACTCATATTGTGTTCGAAGCTACCGCGCTTACCGAAGACCCGCCGCGCTCTTTGAGCCCGGACATCCCCTGGAACAGCGATGCCGCAGTTGTCACCGAACCCTATTTCCGAGATGCCGGCGGCAACATCCTCGATAAGAACAACCCCACTCACCTCTGGATTACCACTCCCAATGAGAATGGGGTTGAGCAGCTAACCGAAGTTGAACAAGACCACGCTATGCTCAGCTGGTCCCCCGATGGCTCGACCGTCTTCTACACAAGAGATGACAGAGAAGACCCGTGGTTTCGACTTGACGATCAAAACATGTTTGCCATGAACCACCTTCAGCGCAAAGAAGTTCGGGTGATCGACATCGATGGGCCGCTCTATGCCGGAACCGTCAACAAAAAGGGCAAGTGGGCGCTTTGGGGTCGCAAGAATCCCGAACAGGATAAAACCTACCTTCAGGACGAAATTCTAATTGCGGGCCCGGTGCGGAAGGACGCTCCTCTACGCAATCATGACGCTCAAGTTCTGACGGACGGTTACGACCACGACATTGGGAACTACATTGGAACCGATGGCGGGACCCCAGTCGGTCAGGGCGGTTGGCGTCCTCTTTGGTCGGCGGACGAAAAAGCCGTGTTCGCCGTAGTGAGTGAGCGAGGAAAATCCAATCTTGCAAGAATCGAGTACCCCGAGGGCCGCGTGAAGTGGATCACTCCCGGGAAGAACTGTGTTTTCAGTTTTTCTGCAGACAAAGAGCGCAAAAAGTTCGCCGTTCTCATGGGAGATTCGAAACGTCCAGCCGACATCTGGCTTTTGGACGGTCATGGTAAGGGCCTCAAAAGGCTGACCAACTTCAACGACGCCTTCTTGAGCACGCGTCATATCTCTGGCGCTGAGGAAATCACTTTCGAGTCTATCGATGGTGCCCTCATTCAAGCCTGGCTCTATAAACCTAGAGATTATGTACCCTGGAAGAAGTACCCCCTGGTGGTCCAGATTCACGGGGGCCCGCATATTGCTTATGGGGAAAGCTACTTTCACGAGTTTCAGACTTTGGCCAGTCGCGGCTATGTGGTCTTAGCGGTGAACCCCAGGGGCAGCGCCACCTTTGGTGACGAGTTCGCCTCCGCCATCCAATACGAATATCCGGGCAACGACATCCACGACATTTTGTACGGAGTTGATTTCGTCCTTGATCTTGGATTCGTAAATCCATCACGAATGGGAGTCACCGGAGGCAGCGGTGGCGGATATCTCACCAACTGGATCATCGTTAAAGATCATCGATTCAAGGCCGCAGCTACGCAGCGATGCGTTTCGGATTGGCTGTCGTTTTACGCAACCACCGACTTCACCATGTACACGCCGTTTTGGTTCAAGAAACAACCGTGGGAAGATCCCATGGAGTACATCAAGCGCTCCCCCGCCTACCATGCCGCCTCGATTCGAACCCCATTGCTTATCATTCATTCTGAGAGCGACCAACGCACACCCATCAATCAGGCGGAGACCATGTTTCGAGCCCTAAAGGGACTCAAAAAAGAAACCGTGATGGTTCGCTTCCCCAATGAGCAGCACGGTCTATCTCGAAATGGCTCTCCCAAGAGAAGAGTGGAGCGCAACGAGGTGATTGCAAACTGGTTCGATTCGAAGCTTCAGGGCACAGGGTTTTCTGCCGACGCACCTTGAGTTGGCGGGGGCTCAAATCCAGAAGTGGGAGCCGCCTCAGACCCTGAGGCCCCTGAGGTAACCTCGGCAGAACTGTAATCTTTTGCGTTTTGCCCGCTGAGCGATCCAACGGTTTCGAAGCGGTAACCGCGATCGAGCAGCATGGGAATGAGCTTTGCCACCGCTTCGACGGTCTGTCCGCGATTCACACGCGGAGACCAACCCCCGTCGTGAAGAATCACAATCGAACCCGGTTCGATGCGATCAAGCACTCGGTCTAGAATGGCTCTCGACCCTGGGCGTCCCGAATCACGAGGATGAATGTTTCCCAGAACCGGCTGATAGTCACGAGATACCAAATAGCTCAGAACCTGCTTGTTAAACCAGCCCATGGCGGGTCGATACCAGCGCGGTCGATATCCGGCAATGTCCGAAATCAGCTGTTCGGCATCGGAGACTTCTTTGGCGCGCAGGCTGGGAGGCAGCAAAGGCAAGGGAGCATGCCAGTACCCATGGTTTCCCAGTTCGTGCCCCTCGGCCAGCGTCTCCTCTACCAGATGGGGAAACTGCTTTACGTAGCGTCCGAGCAGGAAAAAGGTGGCTTTCACATTGTGCTTCGCGAGCACCTCAAGCAAGGCCGGGGTATGGGTTGGATTGGGGCCATCGTCGAAAGTGAGGGCCACGCGCTTCTCATGGGTGTCCACAGAGCACAGGAACTTGTCTTTGAGAAAGGACCGCACTTGCGGGTTGTCTAATAAGTTAGGAGACATAATTTAGGTTCCCTGACGATATCTTAAGTACCGCTCTAAAGCGGTTTCCAATTCCGCTAACAACTCACTTCGTGCGTTCCTTAGGGATTGAAGCCGAGCCTTCTGGGTTGCGTTGATAAACGCCACACGCAAACGACCGCGTTGTTGTGTGACCTGGTGGGCATACCATCGAGCGAATAGCCCGGTTGGGATCAAGCTAAGTAGCCACACCCCTGCCCAGACCACGCCAACCTTCTGCGCTACCAAGTAC
Organism: Candidatus Eiseniibacteriota bacterium; assembly: GCA_013003415.1. Taxonomy (GTDB): domain Bacteria; phylum Eisenbacteria; class RBG-16-71-46; order JABDJR01; family JABDJR01; genus JABDJR01. The sequence goes on from JABDJR010000706.1 coordinate 10,518, forward strand.
GCTAGCAGTGGATAGTACAGGAGGTAGAACACGGCTCCGACGGCCAACTGAAAAAAATGAAACTTTGTTCCATCCGGTGAGAGTCGCTTCGCCACCCAACCCGTAGCCTTGTAGGGAATGATGTTGAACAAGAGCCCATAGGCAGCCACGGGAAGTCCCAGGGCGGCAAAGGCGGTCAGCTTCCCTAGGGTTCCAGGCACGCTTTGGGCCTGATAGTCGCGGAGTTGTTGGTCCGAGAGCCGAAAGACACTCAGACGGCGAGTGTAGGCTGAGAGGAGCACCCTAAGGTGCTCAACCAGCATCGGCTCCTTCTGTCGATAGTGTTCCACCGCCTTCGCGATCTCTCGAATAAGAATCTGGCGATTCTCGAAATCGGATTCGCTAGTCAGTTGAATTCTTGGATCCTGAATGAGGTCATCGTGATAGAACCGCTCAAGACGAGTCACAAAATCGGCCAAAGATGCCTCGCGAATATCCAAAACCAGATCTCGCGTGCGTTGTTCCAACTCGTGAGTCAGCTGATGCACCGTTTCGTAGGAGTCCCGGGCATAGGCATCCTTGTACACTTTCATGTGAACCGGCTGACCAAAGGTCACCAACACCCGACTCCGAAAACGCCGACGGCTCTCGAAAGACAAGCCCACGGGCACGATCGTCACCCCCAGGTTAAACCCATGCTTCGATTCGGACTCAAGGGCGATCCGCGCGGTTCCGGTTTTAAACGGTTGCACTTTCGGCGTGACCTGGCTCGTTCCTTCGGGAAAGATTCCAATTGCCCCACCTTCTTCGAGCACGGCCCGACAAGCCGAAAACATTTCCAGGTTGTCTCGACTTCCGGCTTCCTGATCGGTAGGTCTATAAACGGGAATGACACCGCAGGATCTCAGAAACCATGCTTTCAACCCATTCTTGAACAACCCGCTGTGGGCAATGTAGTGCAGCATGCGGCCCACAGCATAGCCAAGAACCAACGTGTCGGTAATGGACTGAGGATGGTTGGCGGCAAAAATGACCGGCCCCTTGGGGATCTCCTTGAACGCCGAGACTTCAATTCTTCGAAAATAGAAACGAAGGGTCGCGGTAACCACGACCCTCGCAATTCTGTATGTAATGGGTTCTTTCGCCATGGGGCTACTTCAGCTCGGCCAACATCCCTTTCTTCATGGACTTACTGACGGGTTTTTTGCCGAACCAAATCGTCCACAGGGCTTTAGCTAAGGCCGGATTGTCGAGGCTCTTGGTGGCGCCTTTGTAGTCCACCACAATACCCTGACCTGGAATGGAGGTTAGAACCATGTCATCTCCGACCACAATGTCTTCTTCGAAATAGGTAATGAAGGTTTCAAGGTCGTCAGAGAAAGGCATCTCATCTTTTTTGAAGTTCTTCTTGATTCCATCTCTAAAAGCATCGGTAACTTTCTTCACTTCAACATCGCGAACGAACTTCATGTGAAGCCGCTTGGCCACGTCGGCATTGATCAGTCCGCGAGCGTGATCGTCTCCCAGAGTGGCTGAAGCTTCGGCGTAGGAGCAAATAGCGTAGACATTGACCTTTAGAAACGTGGCCTCTCGAAGACCAACTCCGGTTGCCTCAAGCAAACGTTCTTGGCCCAGAACCTCGACGCTCACCACCCGAGGAAAGGCAGTTTTTGTGTCGGGTTCTTCGATCGTGTCTGCAAATGCGGTCGTAAACACGAGGGCACTAGCTACCAAGCCAAGCAGAGGTCTGAGCAACATCAGGGGTTTTCGCATGTCGGTTCCTTTCCAGGATAAGTCTAGCCGGCCCCTGATTCTTCGCAGGGTTTGCAGAATTCGTCAAGAATGGTTGATTTCGGGATTGACCGATCTCCCAAACCCGCGCAAAACTGCCTCTATTGATACCGAATCGACGACTCACCCCTTCCGAGGTTTCATGAGCTGGACTCAAACTGCCGATCACAATACTTTCGACCCGGAAAAGCTTAAAAAGCTGAACATCTTCGAAACCTCGGACATGTTCTGCGACGTCTACTGCATTTCGCCGGGCCAGAGTCAGAGAGTCCATGCCCATGCCAACGCTACCAAGTTTTACTACGTTCTTTCGGGAACGGTCGAAGCAACCATTGGCGAGGAAACACGGGCCATTGAAGAAGGAATGCTGGCTTGGGCCACCCCCGGACAAGTTCACGGTGTCCATAACAAGGGAGATTCTCCAGCCAGGCTGCTCGTGGTGATGGCGCCTAATCCCAATGCCGAGAGGGCGCCGGCATGAGCCATCTCGCATCTCAAACTTGCCAGCCCTGTCACGGCCAAACTCCCCCCTTGGG
>JABDJR010000709.1 GCA_013003415.1 Candidatus Eiseniibacteriota bacterium
CCACAAAAGAGGGGCGTCGGCCTTTGCGCGCATCACCGTAAAGCGTGAACTGACTGATGACCAGGGCCTCCCCCTCGATATCGAGAAGAGAACGGTTCATGCGACCCTCATCGTCCGGGAAAATGCGAAGGTTGGCACACTTTTCGGTTAGCCATTTCGCCTTCGACTCGTCGTCGGTGGGCTCAACTCCCAAGAGGATCAAGAGACCTCCTTCAATGGATCGCGTCTCCTCTCCTTCCACCGCAACGGAAGCGTGGGACACCCGCTGGAGAACGGCGCGCACTACTCAGGTCCAGTAAGAGAGGCGCGCTCCACATCGAGCACACCTTTGATTTTCTTGATTTTGGAAAGCACAATCGTTAACTGGTTCAAGTTTCGAATTTCAACCAAGAACGTGCCTTCGGCTTGCCCATCAACGCCCCGCATTCCCGCTTCAATCACGTTTGTTCCGGTGGACGTAATGCCGTTGGCAATATCTGCCAGCATTCCCTGGCGATCATCACCGGTGACAATCAACTTCACCACGAACTCCTGATCTTCAGGAACATCCCAGGAGAGGTCGACCCGTCGCTCCGGTCCGACCACTTCCTCAAACGCATTGGGGCAATCCATGCGATGAACCGACATACCCCGGCCGCGCGTCACCACGCCCACAATGTGGTCCCCCGGGATGGGCTGACAGCACTTGGAGAAGCGCAACATGAGGTTGCCCACACCCTGAACTTGAATGCCTTTGGTTGAGCGTTTTGAAACTTCTTTGGTTTTCGCGAGCGGCGCCTTTTTCTTCTTCGACTCCGCAAGCTCGGGAAAGATCTTTTGTGAAACGTGTACCGCCGACAGATCGCCCTGACCCACAGCGGCAAAGAGCATCTCCACCGATTCCACGCCCACAGCCTGAGCGGCATCGATCAGCTTCCGATCGGGAGGTAGCTTTTTTCTAAAGCGTTTCAGCTCACGGATAAGCATTTCCCGGCCCATATTCATGCTGTCTTCACGGCGCTGTTCTTTGAGCCAGTGACGCACCTTTTGACGAGCACGTGAGGTGTTGAGAATGGACAACCAGTACTCGGAAGGTTTGGCCGAGGGCTGGGTGATCACCTCAACCACATCCCCATTTTTCAATTCGTATCGAAGGGGAACGATTTTTCCGTTCGCCCGCGCCCCTACGGTATGGAGGCCGACATCGGTATGGACGAGGAAAGCGAAATCGAGGGCGGTCGCCCCCTGAGCCAAGCGTTTGAGGTCGCCGGCCGGGGTGAAGACGAACACCTCATCTTGGTAGAGCGACGTCTTTAGCAGGTTGAGGTATTCATCCGGGTCGTCATCGTCGGCTAATTCGAACGTTCCGCTGAGCAAGTTGCCAAGCTTCTCGTTGAGCTCGTTGTCCGCTTTCGACCCTTCTTTGTAAGTGTAGTGAGCGGCGATCCCGTACTCGGCAATTTGGTGCATTTCGAGAGTACGAATCTGAAACTCAACCGATCGACCGTCGGGCCCAATGACGGTGGTATGAAGGCTCTGGTACAAATTGGTCTTGGGGGTCGCAATATAGTCTTTAAAGCGTTCGGGGACGGGCTTGTAGATGTCGTGCAGAACGCCAAGCGCCCGATAGCAGTCGGTTTTCGTCTCGGTGATAATGCGGACACCAATGAGGTCATGCATATCGTTAAACGGAACATGGCGCACTTTCATTTTCCGGTAGATGGAATCGAAGTGTTTTGCCCGACCCAGAATTTCGGACGGAATCCCCTCAATTTCCAGGGCTTCTTTGACGGGGGCAATAATGCTCTCGACCAACCCTTCCCGTTCAGGGCGTTTCGCATCGACTAGGCTCGCAATGCGTTTGTATTCCTCGTTATCAAGGTGCTTTAAGGCAAGATCTTCCAGCTCCCACTTCAGCTTACCCATGCCCAGACGGTGAGCTAGGGGCGCGTAGATATCGCGGGTTTCTTGGGCAATGGCGTGGCGTCGTTTTTCTGAAAGGTGCTCTAAGGTACGCATGTTGTGAAGGCGATCCGCAAGCTTGATAAGAATCACTCGCATGTCTTTGGACATGGAGAGAATCATCTTTCGGAAGTTCTCTGCCTGCTCGCTTTCCACGCTATCGAATGCGAGCCCGGCAATTTTGGTTACGCCATCAACAAGGTAGGCAACTTCCTCGCCAAACTCCTTGCGAATATCTTCGACCCCGCTCTCGGTGTCTTCCGCCACATCGTGGAGTAAGGCCGCGGACAGCACCGGCGCGGTGGCGCGGTTTTCCAAAAGCTCAACCAGGATACTGGCCACGGCAACGGGATGAATCACATAGGGCTCGCCGCTCTTTCGCTTTTGATCTTTGTGGGCTCTCTCGGCGTATTGAAACGCACGCTCGACCATATCAACGTCGAGATCGACTTTTCGCTCTTCAATGATTTCGAGAAGAGGTTGTACGAGAGGAACCGGGCTACTCATGAGCCCTTTGCCTTTAAGTCGCGGATAATAAACTGGACGTGCCGGCCCCCACGCCAGGTGTCGAAACTGGCGTTCAACACGGCCTCAACCTCTTGGTCTTTGTCGAACTCGTCGACCCGCTCGCCCATGCCAAAAGCGATGGCTCGCGTCTTACCATTCTTTCCGGCAAAACTGAGGCTGAGATGCTTGCCCCCGACCACGGTTGGCTTTTCACTAAGCCGAAAGCCGCTACTGCCAAAGAGAGGTTCGGGGTTTCCGTTCCCAAAAGGCTCCAACCGATCGAGCCAAGCGACACAGTCCGCATCGAGTTCATCGAGCTCGACGGTGGCATCGATCTCCCAAGGTTCGGACTCGGGAGTGGCTTCTGAATTGGCGGCTAGCTCTTCGATTTTTTTCTGGAACGTCTCTAGGTGGCGGCGTTCGATTTCGAGACCGGCCGCCTGATGATGCCCACCGCCCTCAACCAACAGCTCGCGGCAAGCATCGAAGGCCCGGGGCCAAGAGAACCCGGACTTACTACGAGCCGAGCCCCGACCCGTTTCCCCGTTCATGGAGATCAAACACACCGGACGATGAAAACGATCGAGCAAGCGACTGGCGGCAATGCCAACCACCCCCACGGGCCAGGTATCCGCCCAAAGCACAATTGCGGGAGGCATCTCACCGCGCTGTTCAAGCTGAATCATGGCGTCATCGAGCACCGTGGCGTCGGCCTTGCGCCGATCTTTGTTGAGTCGCTCAATGGTATCAGCAAGTTTGTAAGCCTCGACCGGGTCATCGCTCAGCAGCAAACGTAAGGCTTCGCGCGCCTCCCCCATGCGACCCATGGCATTGATACGAGGCGCCAAACCGAAAGCAACGTCGTTGGCACTAAGCCTTGGTTTTCGAATGCGGGCCGTGGCTTTCAAGGCTTGGACCCCCACCCACTTCGAACGACCCAAGCGTCGAAGACCGTAGGAGACAAGAATGCGGTTCTCGCCTAAGAGGGGAACAACATCGGCAATGGTCCCCATGGCGACAAGCTGGAGAGCTTCTTTGTATACCTCAGGAGGCAGCATTCCCGGGCGTACGAGGGCCATGGCGTGGAGGAACTTTGCCGCCACGCCAACCGCGGATAGATTTGCAAAGTGATCTTTGGCCTCACCAATGAGCGGATTCACCAGAGCGAGGGCTTTGGGATCTTCGGAACCGGGTTGGTGATGGTCGAGCACGATCACATCGAGGCCAAGTTGGTTAAGCTGATCGATTTCTTTGACCGCGGTCATGCCGCAATCCACGGAAATGAACACCGTGGCTCCGGATTCCCGTGCCGCCTCAATCCCCGCCTCGCCCAACCCGTAACCCTCGTCTCGGTTCGGCACAAAGGGCTCTACGTCTCCCCCCAAAGCTCTCAAGGTTCGGGTGAGAAAGGTCGTTCCGGTCAGACCATCAACATCGTAGTCCCCGTGTACGAAAAACTTTTCTTTTCGGTCGATTGCCTTCCAGGCGCGCTCAACCCCAGGCAACATATCCTGGATAATCCGTGGATCACCCAAGGCTTTGAGCTTGGGATTTAAGAACGTCTCACGCACCAAGCGATCTTCTAACCCACGACGCACCAAGGTCATTGCCACCGGACGGGGCATGGGTTGTGTATCGATAATTCGTGCTGCGGCCGCTTCAGTATCTGAACCGGGTAAGTTCCAATTGCGCACCCAGACTCGCTTTCATGGCTCGGATCCCTCGTACAATTCCTCATATATAGCATAGCAGTAGCTTGTCTAACTGGCTATGTAGCTTGGGTTGTGGGGGTTTTGACTATGGTGAGGTTAGCGGGATACAACCAAAATCAGGGGGTTGGGAAAGCGAGATCAATAATGATTGGGGAGGTCAAACGATCGTACTCGGAGATCAGGGTACCGTTGCGCGCGAAACGCAGAACAGACCGAAGCCCTGGGTCGGCCACCCAGATCTCACTGCCGTCGGGAGATAGGGAAACCCTCGATGGCGCAGCGAGCCCGGGCAGACTCTGTAGAACGGTTCCATTTCCATCCAAAAGGGAAACTGTGTTGTTCGTACGATCGGAGATCCAAACCCCATCCGTCACTACCGGGTCTGGAGTCAGCGAGGCAATGGCGGGCAGGTTGGGAAAGATCTGAGCCACGGTTCCATCGGGATCAACCTTCAGAATCTGTTCCAACAAGGCATCGGCTAGCCAAACCCCACCATTGGGACGGGGTGCCATGGCCACCGGACTCTCAAAACCTTCGACGATAAACTGCGGGGATCGGTCGGCAGGGGAAACTTGGTACAAACGCCCGGTTTGCTCTGCCACCCAAATGCTCTCCCCAGGCCCCTGACTCAGAAGCAAGGGGATGTCGAGCGAATCAGAAGCTCCCACCACGGCCCCTCCCCGATCAAGTTCAACCACACGATTTTCAACCGGGTCGGCGACCCAAAAACGATTGGATTCAACCAAGATGGCCCGGGGACGCGGGAGGGTCTCGTTTTCCCAAACCAACTCGCCGCCTGAGGTGTAATAGGAAACTCGACCACGAAAGAAATCGGCAACCAGAAGGCTTCCGTCTGCGGGGTCGGTGCGAATGGAAATGGGGTCCCGGACATCCAGGGCAAACGCCACCGCACGAGCATCCGGGGCCAGCTGCAACACCTGCCCGCTCGCGCTATCCAGAACCCAAGGGACGGCGGGGCCGGGCTCGGCCAGCACTTCGGGAAACAGCTGTTCGGTTCCGTCGGTAAGCTTCAATTCAAGCCGATAACTCTGCGTCAATCCATTGGGTAGAGGAGCATGGAGAAAGTTTCCGGATCCGGACTCTCCACGAAAGAGAATGTCTTCCGTCACCAGGTCTCGGAGAACGAACTCAGAAACATCTCGAAAGGCTGGCACGGACCAGCTCAACGCGACCGATTCGTTCTGAGCCACTGCGGTCAGCCACTGCGGATTGCCTTCGGTTGTTTTGTTCTCCGGGTCGAGAGGGTTCTCATGACTCCGGGTTGAACAGCCCGTAATCGGCATCAGCAGAACCAAGAAGAGAATCAACATTCTCATGGGGCGATCGTCCATCCCAAGAGGATCCCTTCCCGGTTTACGGAAACCACCGGCTCCCCGGTTGTTGGAATCAGCGGGCGGTCTTGTTCACGCGTGAGCAAATAGAACAGAGCTACAAAAGACGCTTGCGCAATGCCCCAACCAATTAGGGAAAGACGGTCGAGTTTTTGAGATTCTTCAAACAAGTTGTCTTGATCGGCGGGGGTCGCGGTTAAAAGATAGCGCTCATAGCGATCATCGGCTTCTGATTTCAGCCAGACTCCAACTCCAATACCCACGGCCAACCCGGCTCCGGCCGCAACCAGGGGCCAACGGCTGGGTCTTTCCTGCTGCTGTCCCCATTGCTCAGGGTCAAGCTTTGGTTTTTCTTCGGGTGCGTTCTTTTGATTTGATTTCAACTCGGGCTGAGCCAAGGTTGAGCACGG
>JABDJR010000011.1 GCA_013003415.1 Candidatus Eiseniibacteriota bacterium
GACGAAGACAGAGAGTTTCTACGAACGCTCTCTGAAAGCCAAAAACCCGTCCATGAAACAACGGGTGATGATCAGGAAGGTGAGTCATGAAAGCGATTGAACGCGTAGAGCGCGAACATCTGAAACACATCCCGGATTTTTCCGCCGGCGATACGGTTCGAGTTCACGTCCAAGTTATTGAAGGCGATAAGGTCCGCGCCCAGGTTTTCCAGGGTACGGTTCTGGGTCGTCGTGGTGGTGGTCTTCGTGAGACCTTCACCGTACGTAAGATTTCTGGAAACATTTCGGTGGAACGTATGTTCCCCATTCACTCGCCAACCATCGTGAAGATTGAACGCACCCGGATTGGTAACGTGCGCCGGGCTAAGCTGACCTACATGCGTGATCGCAAAGGTAAAGCGGCCAGAATCGCAGGACGCGATGTGTCTGGAGAGCTCAGAGCAAAAGCAGCCGCAGATGCCCAGGCCGCAGCCGATTCCAAAGCTGCCGAGGCAGCCGCCGCCGCAGAAAAGGCAGCCGCAGACACCGCGGCTCAGGAAGCGCCCGAGGCAGCTGCCGAATAAGGCAAGCCTTGCGCTTCAGTCAGTCACCAAACTGATCAAAAAGAACCCGCTCGCTACATCAAGCGAGCGGGTTTTCTTGTGGTCTTTGCGGACACCGAAAATGTGGTGTCTAGTCGCTATCGGTCTCCGCCTGGGGGAAGACCACAAAGAAGACCGCAGAGTTCCCCTGGGGAGAAACCTGGACATCGATGAACGCCTCGTCGGCTAGATCGTCCCGTAGAACATCGTCATTGAGTACGGAGTACCCCTTCGGTGCCCGAGCGGTAACGCGATACTCGCCGGGGGAAAACTCACCCGTATAGTTCCAACCATTCTCCATGGTCAGCGCGGCTGAGGTCACGATGACGTCGCCTTGGGAGATCTCAATGTCTACCTCGATAGCCTCATCGAAGGTCTCCACCAGGCTAAAGACCGTGAGGTAGCCCGGGGCATTGGCATCGATCGGTTCGAAAACCAAGGTGATTTCGGACGTTGCGTTGGGTTCGATGGTGATGGTGACCACCTCATCGGTGGGGTAGTAGAACCCGGGCGGAGGCGGAATCTCTACGTAGTAAGTTGCCGCCGGCAGTTCAAGAGTAAGCACACCCTCTTTGTTGGTTTCCCCTTCAAAGGCAAGGTCACCCGCTTCGGGGAAAAGAGTCACCAGGACCCCGGGAATGGGATTCTTTTCTGAATCGATCACATTGATGATGCCCACGCCATCGTCGAGTTTTTCCATCTCAACCAGGACATCAATCGAGTCGCCCTCGGCGATTTCGAAACTCGCCGGATCGACCGAGATGACACGGTAGCCGGGACGATCCATGCCTTCGACTTCGTACTCGCCCGGGGGCAGGTCAATGAATCCCATGCCTTCCCCGTCCGTAATCAAGACGTACCCGTTCCAAATATCACCGTTGGGTAGGTCATGTAGGGGAGTATCTTCAGTCGGGGAGCCGACGGGGAAAAACCGGACCTCAACACAAGGAACACCTTCGTTCCCCGCCACCGTGCTTACGGTCACATTGGTTTCTCCACCGCCGGTTCCACGAGAGCTGAAGTTCAGCGTGATTTCGACCGTTTCTCCAGCGATGACATGAATCAGAGGTTCATCTTCCGGGAAAAACTGACCGTCCGGAGATTCCACGAAGACAAAGTAAGGGCCTTCAGGAACTCGGAAGCGGACCACGCCGTCTTCATTAGTTACGCCGGTGTGAGTGCTATCTGCTAGGTTGTCGCCGAAGAGAAGCACGGCCACACCGGCGAACGGTTCATCGTCCAGAAGAACCGTTATGACTGCATCTCCCAAGGGGAGATCATCACGTTCTCTGAGTTCAATCGCCACGCCGTGAAAGATTTCGGCGTCGGTGATCTCCAGAGTCGTGGGTTCAATGCTGACTATTTCGTAGGGCCAGGGGGCCTCGCCCGTAATTTTGTACTCGCCCTTGGGAAGGTGAATAAGGCCTTCCCCTTTTGAATCGGTATAGAGGTCGTAGCGAAACAGGCCCGTGGCCGTGTCACTTGAAGTAGTGAACTGCACA
>JABDJR010000017.1 GCA_013003415.1 Candidatus Eiseniibacteriota bacterium
ACCGGCTGACCGTCCACCATGACGCTATCGAAGGAATGCTCTTCGCCCTGAATAAACTCTTCGAAAAGCACCGGGCGGCGTTCCGAAATAGGAAAGTGGTGAACAAATTCCTGAAAGGCGTTCGCATCTTCGAGACGATAGGTGCCTCGAGCGCCGGCTCCATCGGGAGGCTTTGCAATCACCGGAAAGCCAAGGTCGTCGATGAGTTTGCGTGCCTCGTCGGCCGATCTTGCCAAAGCATGCTTTGCACAGGGCAAGCCGTTTTCTTGAAGCACTGTTTTCATGCGGGACTTGTCCCGAAAATTCTGAGCCGCCTCGACCGAGAGACCCGGAATGCGCAACCGTTCTCGAACTTGGGCTAAGGGCACCTGAAGTTCTTCCAGGGCGCCCACCAAGCGCTCGACGCCACCCATTTTGGTCGCCAACCCTTGAACTGCGGGCACCAAGTGATTGGCGTCGAGGGCATCGGCCACGCGCCAATCTGCGGCTAGGCGCCCTCGAAGATTGCCGGGAAGCTTGTTTATGGGATCTTGGCTGACGAGACCGACTCGAACATTCTCCAAACTGAGAACGGATTCTAAGAACCGGATGGTCGTGGCCAAAAAGAATGGAGCAACAAAGACGACGTTTCGCATGGGCCTTATCCTAATTCATGAAGACTCCAATGTCCGCCCCCGCCCCCTAGAATACGCCCATCTAGGGCTGGATTCTCCAGTCTATGGCCACAAAAAGAGTGATCCGGGGCCGTTTTCTGCTTACCATGGCAGGATGGAACCACTTCGTATCCTCATGGCCAGTTCCGAGTATGCTCCCTTCGCAAAGACAGGGGGGCTCGCTGACGTCGTGGCGGCTCTTACCGAACAGCTTCACAAGACCGGTCACGATGTCCGGACTTTCATTCCGCTGTACCCTCGAATCTGGGAGGCGGGTCTCGATCTCAGGCCGGTTGATTTCATCCAAGAAGTACCGATCCAACTCGGACCTTGGACCTACGCGTTTTCCATCTTTGTGGCCGATGTTGGGGAAACCAAGACTCCGGTTTACTTTGTTGATTGTCCCCAGCTATACGGTCGAGAGAACATCTACACCGCCGACGAAGACGAACATCTTCGATTCCTTCTTTTGACGCGAGCGGCTCTGGAAAGTTGCCAGCGCATGGGCTTTAGCCCGCACATTGCCCACAGTCATGATTGGCAATCCAGTTTCATGCCCCTTTTCATTAAATCCGTTTACGAGTGGGATCAACTCTTCAAACCCACCAAGAGCGTGCTCACCATTCACAACATCGGTTACCAAGGGAGCTTTTCTTCCGAGGCGGTTCATGACCTTTCCTTGGGGGGACGCGAACATCTTCTCCACCAAGAAGACTTGAATGGGGGCGTTATTAACGCCCTGAAGACCGGGGTCATGTACGCGGATGCCATCACCACCGTCAGTGAGACCTACGCCCGGGAAATCCAGACCGAAGAGTTTGGAATGGGCCTAGAAGGGTTTTTGCAAGAGCGGCGGCAACGTCTTATCGGAATTGTGAACGGAGTCGACTACCAGGCGTGGAGCCCGGAGACGGACAAGCTTATTCCTCACGCCTATTCCCCAAAAAAGATGGCAGGGAAGAAGAAGAACAAGAAAGCCCTGTTGGAGGGGCTTGGGCTGCCCTTCGACGCCAAAGCTCCCACTCTGGGAATTGTGTCGCGGTTAACGTTCCAAAAGGGATTCGAACTTCTTTTCGACGTCCTGCCCGCGCTGCTTAAGAAGTATGACTTGCGGTTTGTGGTGCTAGGAAGCGGTGAACAAAAGTACGTCGACTTCTTCCAATCACTTCAACGTAACTTCCCAAGCAAAGTTTGTTTCTATCACGGTTATTCGAATGAGCTCGCCCATTTGATCGAAGCGGGCTCCGATCTTTTCCTCATGCCTTCTCGCTTTGAACCCTGCGGGCTCAACCAAATGTATAGCCTGCGCTACGGAACCATTCCGGTGGTTCGAAAAACCGGCGGCTTGGCCGACACGGTCACCCAGTTCAATCCCAAAACGGGCGAAGGGACCGGGGTGGTGTTCGATCATTTCACGGCCGAAGGCATGAATTGGGCTCTGAAGTTCGCCCTGACCCTTTTTGACACTCCTAACCAATGGAAGCAAGTGCAGAAAAACGCGATGGCGGTCGACTTCTCATGGGATCGGCAGGTCAAGCAATACGAAAC
>JABDJR010000019.1 GCA_013003415.1 Candidatus Eiseniibacteriota bacterium
GACGAAGAAGTCCGTGGAAACACCAAAGACATCGGCAAAGGACTCGTTCAGCGCTCCCGATTCAAATTCGTACACCAAGTTGGCCGTGTGTTCCACGACCCCGTGACTCATTTCGTGAGCGGTGACATCGAGGCTACCGGCGAGGTCGCTGAACTGGTTGCCGTCGCCGTTCCCAAACACCATGAAGGTTCCGTTCCAGAACGCGTTGTTGAAGTTGTTATCAAAGTTGACGACGAGCTGCATGTTCATGCCCTTGTCGTCGATGCTGTTCCGGCTGAAACGCTGTTGGTAGTAGTCGAACACCTCGCTGGCGAAGGACGCTGCGGTCACCGCATTCGCCTGAGCCCAGTTGTTGGCGTTGTTGGAACTCACGTGGAATAGCTGCTCACCCTGCATGTTCTGCGCATCGATCAGATGAATGATGCCCTTGCCCTCGTTGGGAGGGTTGCTGGAGTTGTCAAACATCGATTTGGTGGAGTTGATCATGTAGAAGGTGCCGGAGTCTTCCCACACATTGAGAGTTTGATTCTGGCCGAAGAGATCGGTACCGCTCCCAACCACATTGTCGGTGTGAATCATGTTGATCGAGCGTATAAACTCGCCCGTGGTGGCATCGACAAACGCTTCTACGCGATAGTCCAAACCACTGGTGACTTCGGCCCGCCAGGCTAAGACCAGCTTGTCGCCCCGCGGCAGGTACATGAGCGATGCGGGCTCGGAAACGTTTACGGTTCTCCCGGCCTCGGCGGCTAAGGTCTGGATGGCGGTCTGCTCCGCCCGAATAGAGGGAACGACAGGAACGGTAGGCAAATGGGTTGGCGTAGGACGATAGTGTCCGCTCATACCCATCACGTCGCCTTGGGGCGTCAAACGCACAACCAGATCATGTCCCCAAATTTCGATACCGTTGAATCTTTGCTGGTATCGAATAGCCCCAAAACCTTGATGGCTTCGAGTTTCCAGAAAGGCAATGAGTTCTGTCTTGGGATCTTCCAAACGAAGCAACTTTTTGTAGTCGTTTAGAAAGCCCATGGCACGTTCGCGATCGGTGAAACGTTGCTCCGATGGTTTCTTCGATACAAAAGTACCGGAAAGGTGTCGGGGCGTTCCCAGCTTAGCGTTCCACTGCAAACCGAGTCGGCTTCCGTTCTCACTTAAGAGTCGGGAGAAATCTTCAACTGCCTGGGTGTCCTGAAGAAAGTTCAGGTGATCTCCGGTGACGCCATTCTGTTCCTGCTGACGCTGAACATTCAAACGATGACGAACTTCCAGACGCCGCTCTTCGGCGAGCACCTGCGGGTCGCCATCGCTTAGACGCAGGGCTTTCTTGTTCCGAAACTTCTCTCTTGCCGAAGAAGCGGTCGAATTGGCCTGATTCTGCACTGCGCCTTTGGTTGGTGCAGCCGGGTTGGACTTGACCTCTAGAGTACGCGGAAGCGTCTCGGGACGGGGCCCGGCTTCGGCCACGGATAGGGCACTTAGAGCCACCGCAACTGCCAGGGTGCTTGAAATAAAGAGTCTACGCATGGGTCTCACCTGTTTCCTTAGTTTCAAACTTGGAGTTAGCTTTCCGAGTGCTTCTGTGCAAGATCTCGGCAAGTTTTATAGAACGTATCGATCGCGGTAGGACCGCTACCCAGTCGAGGAGTCCATCGAACCTCGTTCGATTTTTCTCCCGCCGTGAGCATGATGATGCGGCTGAAGTTCTGCGGCTTTTCCCCACGAAGGCTAAAAATGTGTGCGTCGTCGACTGCCTTCCAAAGCGCGGTCATTTCGGCTTTGTCTAGAGTCCCGACCTTTTCTGCATTCTCTTCGGCGGCTTTGCCCTGCCACTTCTTGAGGGTGCCATCGGCCAAAACGGTAATGCCTGTCCACTGGCCGGTCACACCACCGCCCTCACCAAGAACAAGATGGAAGTCGTCAGGCACCACACCATCGCCTCCCGACCCGGAACATCCAACTAGCACGAAGGCTAACGTTAAGACAAAAGCTAGGCGCATCCGAAGTCTCCTTACGACTTGAGGGTATCTCCCAATTTTGTAACACAGGGGCTGAACTTGTAAAACCTTGATTGAGACGATCTGAGCCGCAATAGAGATTTGCGCCACAATAGAGATCTGCATCCCAGTCGAATTGCACCTTAGTTTGTTTGGCTGGCGGCGAGATTCTCCCCGAGAAGGCCTTAGGCAGACTCTTCCCCCGCGAGTCGCTTGTAGGCCTGCAAATGCCGCAAAGCCTCGCGTTTGCGTCCGGTCTCCTCGCAGATTTGGGCCAGGTTGTAATGAGCGTCGCTGGCCATGGGGTCTAAGTGAATGGCACGGCGATAGGCTCGCATGGCTTCGAGCACACGCCCCAGGTCTTGAAGGGCGACCCCCAGGTTGTAGGCCGCGGTGGCATCCTTCGGTCGTGATTGCAAAGCCAACCGATAGTGAGTTTGTGCCGCATCGATATGGCCATGCAGATGAAGCAGTCGGCCGAGGTTGATGTGGGCATCGGGGTGCATGGGTTCCAACTCTAAGGCTCGACGATAAGCCTCTCGGGCATGGTCCGGTTCATGGGTTTCAAGATCGCAACCGATCTCGTACCAATCGTCGGCGACCATGTCGGCGTCGTTTTCCTTCGCCTCCTCAACTTGAACCACGGCTAAGGGAGCCACCTCCGCCGCCAAATCCGCGACGGCAAAGTTCATGAGGGTTTGACCCGACTCCGGGTTGAAGAGGGTGCGGCCGTCCCGAACAACAATTTCGTCACCCTCTGCCGTAATGCGCAAGGCGGAAAGATCACGACCCTGGGGCAACTCTTCTTTGAGATCTCGCAGCACTCGTTTGATCTTCTGCGTCGAAAGCGTCTTGCTCAGTTCCTTCGCGGTGCGAAGCAAAACCAAGTCTTGGAAACTCAGTCGTAGCTCACCCTTTGGGCCTCGGCGAGGCTCAATAAATTCTTCCTGAATAAACCCACGAATCTGGTTTTCCGAGAGCTCCAACAGTCGAGCTGCCTGCTTCGCTGTGTATCCACTTGGAAATGATTTCGCCGTCGACGGCGATTCAAAGTCCACAATCTTCATAGGGCTAGAATACCGCATCCGGCTGGAATTCGGGGATGGAGCAGACGGTCTTTTTCGACCAGAGTTCGCTCGACCCAGTACCTGAGATCGGTGTCGTAGCCGTCGCGGTCATGACGATCAGGGCTTAGACCTCACCAAAACATTGTCACCACCGGCACATCTCCGGCCGCTAGGAAAGGTGCCCACTTTGGTGGGAGCCTCCGTTTTGCGGTGACAACTCAAGGTACCAAAACTCTTTAGAGATCCGCAAACTCCTGTGCTCCCTTCATTACTCCTTCGTCAGGAACCTTTTGATACCACCCCACGTGGTGGGTTCAACAGCCGTGCCTGGGCCGCAGCCAGGAGATTCTAGGGCTCCGATCGGACCGCCTTTGAAAAGCAAGGCTGGAGAATTAGCTGCAAGTTCCCCGCGTGACTGAGGGCTCTCCAGGCAAAAGATAGGGTCTTCGAAGATGTTGCCTTCCTTTTCCATCACAAACCCATCCGCTGACTCCGAAATGTCACTATCCGTGTTTCCGTAGATCACATTCTCTTTCAGGTGTGCTGCGGATGGCCGGCCAG
>JABDJR010000022.1 GCA_013003415.1 Candidatus Eiseniibacteriota bacterium
GGTTTGAACCATGGCGTTGGCTTCGTCGTAAACCCAGTCGACGGTGCTGTCGGTCACGAACGCGTAAGCGTGTTTCCGGAAGAGATCGATGGTGGCCGTTTGGTTGTCGGGCAACAAAGCGATCGACAAGTAGTTCGAGCCGTTGAGCGTGGACTGTAAGGGGCCGCTGCCGGTCCACACGGAACCCGTGGGCGCAAAAATGCCGTAGTGCCGGCCCTGGATGGTGAGCCCCAAGGTTCCGTTTTGGTTGTACCAGGTGGTGAAGGCGCCTTCGGGAGTGACAAGGGCGTCGCCGCCGGTGATCTCGAAGAACACATAAGGCAACCCGTGGCCGAAGGTGGCTTCCATGTTTGTGGAGCCGCCATCCCAGAGAGCGGTTGCCGTCCAGTCGCCGTAGCCGTGCGTTTCCGTTTGTGAAGTTGAGAGCCCAACAACACCCACCGTCAGTTGAAGCGACCAGGGGAACAGATAGTCGTTGGCAGCAAAGACGTGCGTGGGTGTGTGGCCGATTTGCAGTCCCGTGTTGATAGCTTTGACCATCAACGGATGGGCGTAGAGCACGTTCGAGTGCGGGTTACTGTAGAACGGATAGATCAGGCTGCTCCAAAAGTCGTTCGACTGCACGGGCAAGGAGAATGACCCTGAGACCTTGGGCGAAATGTTCTGGCCAGACGAGTTTTGGGGTCCCACCTCACCGGGGGGCAAGGTCGTGCTGTAGCTACCCAAACCCACGTTTACGGGTTGTGCGTAGGCCGGGCTTGTAGCAACAGCAAAAAGAGAGACCAGGAGGAGAGAGCAGAAAGAGACTTTGGAGATCATGGTGCTTATTCCGTGGACAGAGATGTTGCTGCCACAGGTAGCGCACAGCAAGATGAGGTGGTCATAAACGTAGAAGGGCCACCGAGGCAACAATTATACCGCGTACTCAGACCACATGGTCATCGAAATGAGTCCATTTTGCTGAAAAATGAAGCCTTACAGCGCGTATTCCAGGAGCACGGTCTTCATTCTAGAAACTTCCTTCCTTGACCTTCGCCGCGATCTCCATACATACTTCTTTGCTTCATATGTAATTCTGGGCTGCTTTCGACGACAAATTGCAGTTAGCTCTGAATTTTGTTTCATTTGAGAGTGGGTCCGTCGGACTTTGCCCGATGCCCAAACAAACTTGATGGAAAAAACTTAGGAGAGCGTTCAGCTAATGAACACTAGAACCGTCCGACGCGTTCTGGGCGCCATATCGATTGTCATCGGTATTGCCATGCTTCCTCCCGCGATCTTGTCCTTTGGTGTTCACACGGGACACACGTGGGCGTTCTTAGTCACAGCACTCATCGCACTCGTGCTTGGCCTGGCCGGACTCGCCACCAGTCGTGGCGAGATGGTCATGAAGACTCGCGACGGTTTCGCCATCGTGACCTTCGGCTGGATCGGGGCCGCTCTCCTGGGGGCGATCCCCTATGTTTTGGCGGGTGTTTGCGGACCGGTCGATGCTATCTTCGAATCCATGAGCGGGTTCACTACCACCGGCTCCTCCGTCATCGCCGACGTCGAGTCTCTGCCCGCGGGAATCCTCCTCTGGCGGAGTTTAACCCAGTGGATCGGCGGGCTGGGTATTGTCGTTCTTTCCATTGCGGTGCTCCCTTTGCTGGGAATCGGCGGCATGCAGCTCTTCAAGGCGGAAATGCCAGGGCCAACCACCGATCGGATGTATCCCCGGATACGAACGGCGGCCACGACTTTGTGGGGCGTCTATGTCGGATTGACTCTGTTAGAAGTAATCTTCCTTTTGTTTGGAGGCATGGGCCTCCTCGACGCGGTTTGTCACGCCTTCTGCACCGTCTCCACGGGCGGGTTTTCCACTCGCAACGCAAGCGTGGGTAGTTTCCAGAGCAACTATATTGAGACCGTGATCGCCGTTTTCATGTTTCTCTCCGGTATCAACTTTGCGCTCTATTTGTCGCTGCTTCGACTTCGAGCGAAACGCGCCTTGCATGATGAAGAAATCCGCCTCTACGTTGTGTTGGCCGTGGTGAGCATTGCCTTCTTATCCTGGACTCTCATCGCCCATAGCGGTTTTACGTGGACAGGAGCTACCCATCAGGCAGCGTTTCAGGTCGTCTCGATCCTCACCACCACCGGCTTCGGTACGTCCGACTTTCATGTGTGGAGTGAAGATGCGCAGCTTGTTTTGTTCTGCCTGATGTTTCTGGGAGCCTGCGCGGGATCAACCAGCGGCGGGATCAAACTCATTCGCATTATCGTCCTTGCCAAGCACTCGCTATCCCTGGCCACAAAACAACTGCATCCAAGGGCGGTTCAAAAGATCCGGTTCTCCGGTTCTGTGGTGCCCGAGGAAGTCATTCTTAGAGTGCTTGGATTCTTCATGCTCTACATTTTCTTTTTTCTGTCGGTGGCGCTCATTGTTTCCGCGATGGGGGTCGACATTGATACCGCCCTTGGGGCGTCCATCGCGACCTTAAGCAACATCGGACCCGGCATCGGAGAGGTGGGCCCAGCCAGCACCTACGCCGCCATCCCAAGTGCGGCTAAGATTCTACTTGCTTTCAACATGCTCCTGGGCCGCCTTGAGCTGTATACCGTGCTGGTCATACTCACGCCCATCTTTTGGCGGCGGTCTTAAGCAAAAAAATAGGGCCCGTTCGCTTTAAGCAAACGGGCCCTGATTACAACTCTTCTGGAGACTGGTTTAGAGACCGGCCTCGACCAAATTCTTGATGCGGCTCCAGGTGACACTTTCCGTGGCAACCGGCTCTTCACCCTGAAGGTCGATGTTGTCAGCGCATACCTTAGCCGTGCTGCCCGCAACCGCTCCCGTAACCGCTTCGATCTGAATGGTCAGGAAATCGGATCCGGCCGGCGCCATGAACGATCCCGCAACGGTAATCCAGCCGCCGGAAGGAAAGTAGGGGCCTTGGAGTCCACTGCCGGCGAGGACACCACCGTTAGGTTGCTCGGCAAAGACCTGTACAAAAATGACACCACCCGGTCCGGTTTCGGTGACATTAAGGTCGACGGAGTAGCTGGCCATACCTTCGGTGATACTGCCATCTGCGGTCGACTGTTTCAGGAGCGTTGCCGTGCCTTCGGTTTGGTTGTCCAAGAAGGCGTAGTGAGACCCGGGCGCGGACGGCCCGTTGTCCGTGTTGAGTACGGTGACGGCACCGGGACCAAATACGAGCCAGTCGGTGAGGTCACCGGTTTCGAATCCGGGATTTGATGTGAGATTCTGAGCGATACCCGCAGCAGGTAGCGCAAGCAAGGCGCATAGTGAGGCAACGATTGTGTAACGAAGTTTCATAGGATGTCCTTAGTTGCATCCATCGGAAATGAGGTGATGGAGATCATCACGATCATTCTCTAATGGGGTGGCCAAAAGCTGACCCCAGAGTACCATGGGGCACGGACCCGCTCGCGCGCTTTCTTGAGAAATCGGCGGAATCTCCGGGTTTCGGTTACGATTGAGCGGTGTAGAAATTGGGGTCATGAGTCGCGCAAGAGGGTTCGAAGGAGGCACGCATGAAGCTCGCAGTTGCTATCACCCTGATCGGCATCAGTTTGTGCCTGTCCACTGAGGCTAATTGCATGGAACAGCTGACCAATGTTGCCAGTCGAGACGGCGTTGTCCTCAACGGCGAGTGGCAGATCATCATCGATCCCTACAACACGGGGTCCATCGACTATCTATCGCGGCCTCGCGAAAATGGATTCTGGAGTTCGCCCGGCCCGAAAACCGCCACCGACCCGCACGAGTGGAATTTCACCGACGACGAGGTATTGCGTGTTCCGGGAGACTGGAACTCTCAGAGGAAAGATCTGTTCTTTTACGAGGGAACAGTTTGGTACCGACGCGCTTTTGACGCCGCCCCCAAACCGGATCACCGTTATTTTCTCTGCTTCGGAGGGGCAAATAAGAGCGCGGCCGTCTGGGTCAACGGAACC
This sequence comes from Candidatus Eiseniibacteriota bacterium, assembly GCA_013003415.1. Classification (GTDB taxonomy): domain Bacteria; phylum Eisenbacteria; class RBG-16-71-46; order JABDJR01; family JABDJR01; genus JABDJR01. The sequence continues at coordinate 3,964 of JABDJR010000022.1, forward strand.
AAACTTGGCGAGCATCACGTTGGCTTCACGCCTTTCCATTTCGAGGTCACCTCTTTACTCCAAGCAGGCACCAACGATGTGACCGTGCGCGTCAACAACGTGCGTCGCCACGACGGTGTTCCCGGCATGAACACGGACTGGTGGAACTACGGTGGTATTACCCGAGACGTGCGTCTTGTTGAAACCCCGGCGACTTTTGTCCGCGACCTTGAGATTTCCTTCGACGGGAATCAGATGACAGCCAATATCCGACTCGACGGATCGACGTCCGCAAACACGAACGTCGTGCTATCCATCGAGGAGCTTAGCGTCTCCCAAGAGGCACGTTCCGACGAACAAGGATTGTTGAGCTTAACGATCGAGGTCGGTGATGGGATGCAGCGCTGGTCCCCCGAGAACCCGCGGCTCTATGACGTGCGGGCAACGACTATAGACGACACGCTAACGGATCGGATTGGCTTTCGCACCATCGAGACGCGGGGATCCGAAATTCTCTTGAATGGAGAGGCCGTATTCTTGCGGGGCATCTGCATCCACGAAGAAGCTTTGTCCCGGGAAGGGCGAGCGCACAGCAAATCCGACGCACGCGAGCTTCTTTCGCTCGCCAAGGAGCTGGGTTGCAACTACGTTCGCCTCGCCCACTACCCTCACAATGAGGCCATGCTCCGGATGGCGGACGAGCTTGGTTTGCTCGTGTGGGCTGAAGTTCCGGTGTACTGGACCCTGGACTACGAGAACCCGGAAACGTTGGCCGAAGCAAAGACCCATCTGACCGAGATGATCGAGCGTGACCGAAACCGCGCCTCCATCATCATCTGGTCCATCGGGAACGAAACCGGTGACGAGCCGGTGCGCACGGCCTTCCGCCGCGCTCTCGGTGAGCACGTCAAGTCTTTGGACTCAAAGCGACTTCTCTCTGCCGCCATGTGGGCACGAGCTGAGATAGAAGAGGACCGACCGGTCCGGTTTGTGGTCGAAGACCCTTTTGGGGAAATGGCCGACGTCCTAGCGATCAACTCCTACATCGGTTGGTATTGGGCGAAGGTAGAAGACCTTCGGGAGAATACGGTCGACCGTGCCTGGGACAAACCTCTCATCATTTCCGAGTTCGGGGCTGGCATGAAGCACGGATTCCGCGGTGCAGACACCGAACGTTGGACCGAGGACTTTGGTCTTCGGATCTACCGCGAAACACTGGACTGGTCAAAGCGCATCGAGGGTTTGGCGGGGATCAGCCCTTGGATCCTAAAAGACTTCCGTTCTCCGCGGCGTCAACTGTCCGGCGTGCAGGACTGGTACAACCTGAAGGGTATGGTGGATCACTTGGGACAACGGAAGGAAGTGTTTGGTCTGCTTCAAGAGCACTACCGTTGGATCGAAGAGGAATGGCAGGAGTAGAGCGAGTACACCTCTCAATGTTATGGTCCGCTAAGTCGCGAGGAGACCGTTGGATGGTGGCGCTCAACTTGAATTAGCGACAAGGAGGACCGCTGAGAACGCTTCGAAACTGGCTGCAAGCGATGCGAGGCGTTGTTTTCGGGAGCGTGCGAGATCTCGTTCCCATCGTCTTGGTCGTCGCCTTTTTTCAGATTGTTGTTCTTCGCCAACCCTTTCCAAACTTAGGCGAGGCTCTGGTCGGCCTCGTCCTCGTGATTCTGGGACTCGCCTTCTTCATCCGAGGACTGAACCTCGCCCTCTTTCCCATCGGCGAGAGCATGGCCCACACCCTGGTTCGGAAGGGGTCCTTGTTTTGGCTCATGCTGTTCTCATTCGCTCTGGGATTCGGCACCACGGTGGCCGAACCGACTCTGATCGCAATCTGTAGCGAAGCGGCTAAGGTTGCGGCCGAGGCCGGCGCCCTGGAAAACTCTCCCGAATCTAGGCGCGCCTATGCACTGGGACTCCGATTCACGGTGGCGGTGTCTGTTGGACTCGCCATCTTGCTCGGCGTATGGCGGATCCTACGCGGGTGGCCCGTGCACTTCATGATTGCAGGTGGTTACGTACTTGTTGTGATCATGACCGTGTTCGCCCCCAAAGAGATCATTGGCATCGCCTATGACTCCGGTGGCGTGACCACATCGACGATCACCGTGCCCCTGGTCACGGCTTTGGGAGTGGGTATCGCTTCTTCGATCAAGGGACGAAATCCGATGGTGGACGGGTTCGGATTGATCGCGTTCGCATCGCTTGTCCCCATCATCTTCGTCATGCTCTACGGGATTCTGGTCTAATGGATACTCTGACCGGCTTCCTTAAGATATTTATCGACACGGTGCGCGACACCCTACCCATCGCCATCATTCTCATTACGTTCCAGTTTGCGGTGTTGCGTCGCCCTCTACCTCAACCTCGCCGCATTATCATCGGATTCGCGTATGTGCTGATTGGCTTGACCCTGTTTTTGATGGGACTGGAGCAGGCGCTCTTTCCCATCGGGCGCTCCATGGCCACCCAATTCACCACTCCCGAGTTCCTTGGGGTTTCGGGCGGGGATGCAAACTGGCTCGATTATGGATGGGTGTATGTGTTCGCCTTTGCCATTGGTTTCAGCACCACGATTGCAGAACCGGCTCTCATTGCGGTGGCCATCAAAGCGAATTCACTTTCTGGAGGCGCGATCAGTGCTTGGGGTATCCGCATCGCGGTGGCGTTGGGAGTGGCGGTGGGCATCACGATCGGGGTCTTTCGCATCGTGGTGGGTTCCCCCATCCATTGGTTTATCGTGGCCGGATATGCAGTGGTCGTCGTCCAAACCCTGTTCGCACCCCGGCTCATCGTACCCCTGGCCTATGATTCGGGAGGCGTGACGACCTCCACCGTAACCGTGCCGCTTGTGGCGGCCCTTGGATTGGGACTGGCGGAGAGCATTCCGGGACGAAGTGCCCTGATTGACGGATTCGGACTCATCGCATTCGCCAGTCTCTTTCCTATAATTGCAGTTATGACCTACGCTCAAGGTTCGGAGTGGCGGGGCCGGCGCAAGCAGGCCCAAAAGCCCGAGCAAGAGCCCGGTCCTGATGGCGCAGAAGGAGTCGAGTTATGAGGTTTAAGGTGATCCTCGCGCTGGTCGAGGACGGCAAGACAGACGACATCATCAAGGCAGCCCGGGAAACGGGGGCCACCGGGTGTACGGTGATCAACAACGCGCGTGGAGAGGGCCTGGAAGAGAAGAAGACTTTCTTCGGCCTGACCCTAGACACGCAACGGGATGTGATCCTTCTCCTGGTGGAAGAGCATCGTGCTCGGCGAATCCTCGAGACGATTTCAACCGCGGGAGGGTTCGACACCACCCCGGGCACCGGGATCGCATTTCAATTAGACGTAGAAGACGCGGTGGGCGTGATGCACCAGGCTCAGAACATTGCGCCAACGTTGGAGGAGGAAGAACTATGAACGAAAACCGAGATTCGGGCAGAGCTTCGGACGTCATGAGCCAGAACTATGCTCTGGTTCAGGGGGGTATTACGGTGGGCGAAGCCCTGCAGATTATGCGGGAACGAAACGTCTACTGTCTCATTGTGGACAAGCGCACGCCGGACGACGAATACGGAATCGTTTTAGCAAGAGACATCGCCCGACACGTTCTTGCTAAGGGTCGGGCACCGGATCGATGCAACGTCTACGAGATCATGTCAAAGCCTGTGATCTCCGTGCGTCCCGAGATGCATATTCGTTACTGCGCCCGCCTGTTCCACAAGTTCGGCATCTCCACCGCGCCGGTGATCGACGCCTCGGACGAGATTAAGGGCCTCGTTGCCTACGACGAGCTTGTCGTGAAAGGGCTTGCCAAAGACGTCTGATCGCAAGCGAATCGGATAGCGTTCAGCCAGCCTACTTCAGGAAACACGGAAGTGCATGGGCATGACCGCCCTAGCGTTTCGGCATGAGAAGCAACTTCCCAACACTCTCCTGATTCTCCACCCGAAGGCGAACAAAGTAGAGTCCGTTTGCCGCCGAGCCCCCACTTCCTAAACGGCCATCCCAAAATGCCGAGTGCGAACCCGCTTGGAGATGCCCTGCTTCGAGGGTTCGTACGCGTCGCCCGCGAGTATCAAAGACTTCGAGCTGCACGTAGCCGTCGGTGGTGGTGTTGAACATGATCTCGGTGGAGGCGTGGAATGGGTTGGGGTTTGCGACTGGTGGTGCCAGGGTTGTCGGGCTGATGGATCCGTTCCAGGTAAGCGGGCCATGCCAGGCCACTTCACCGGAGCGGCTAGTTTCCGCAAGCCAATAGGTTGCCGACGGACTTTGCTGGGTTCGGTCCACAAACTCAAAGGCACGATCCCCCATGTGTCGGGGGCCGACCGGAATGCGTGAGTCGTCACGCTCCACATGAACCACAAAGAAGAGTTGGTCCATGGCCTCTGCCACCGACCAATAGATTAAAGGGCCCTCTGAGGTGGAGCGCACCCCAAACGATGTGAGCGTGACCGGCACGGGTGGAGCGTCGCCACTATAAATATAGGCACGGCCCGCGTCCGATCCGCCATTGTCGTTGAGGGGAGCTCCAACGGCAAAGTCATCGTCTCCCCCGTTCACGTTCCCGCCGCACGAAACACGGAGACCGAAGTCATCATTCCCTGCTTCGCCGTCGAATTCCATATCGGACACGTTGTCGGGAGTCATGGACCCATAGTAGAGATACACACGGCCGGCGTTCAAACCGCCACTATCCTCTTTGGATGCCCCAACCAGGATGTCACTAAATCCGTCACCGTTGATGTCGCCACCACCCGAAACCGCAACCCCAAACCGATCCTCGCGACCATCGCCATTGAAGAAGACGTCGGCCACGTTATCCGGGGCCGCCGAACCGAAGTACAAGTAAGCACGTCCTGCGTTCCGTGATGCGGTGTCGTTGGTGGGCGCGCCGACAATCCAATCGCAGAACCCGTCGTTGTTCACATCGCCCGCACCGGATACGGATAAACCAAAGTTATCTTCGGGAGCTTCTTCGGTCATGGTGGCGTCGGACACGTTGTTGGGAAAGGCCCCGCCTAGGAACAAGAAGGCGTGACCCACGCGCGATCCGAAACCAAAGTCTTCACGGCCGGGGGCGCCGATGATCACATCGTCGAAGCCGTCGTTATTCACGTCGCTGGCACCGGCCAGAGACTGACCGAGGAACCCGTCGAGCTCGATCCCGGAGTAAATGACGTCCGCGCCTGTGTTGGGTGGTGTTCCGCCAAAGAAGAGATAAGCGCGCCCCATATCCCGACCGGCGTCATCATTACCGGGAGCTCCAACCAGAACATCGTCGATGGCATCTCCATTGACCCGCCCGACGCCGGCCACGGCACTACCAAAATTGTCCCCTGCGCTAACGCCTACAAGAAAAAAGTCGGCCACATTGTCGAGACCCGGCCCTCCGTAGTACACGTAGGCCTTGCCGGCGTCGACTCCGGTTACCGCATCATGAAATGGGGCGCCGACGATAATGTCGTCGCTGCCGTCGCCGTTTAAGTCGCCCGCGTTCGAAACCGAAGAGCCAAAGAGATCATTGGTGGCCTCGCCCGTAAGCACGAGATCGGGAATGTCATCCATTTCAACCCCGCCAAAGAACACGTGAACCCTTCCCGCGTTCGCTCCTCCGGCGTCGTTGAGCGAACTACCAACAAGCACATCTTCAAATCCGTCGCCATTGAAGTCGCCGCCAACGTGCACGGCGGTTCCGAATCGATCTGCGACAGCCTCGCCGACCGGCTCCGCAATGACAGTGATTGCGGCATTTGAAGTGTTTGGGAAAAGGAGGAACGCTGAGAGAAACAGGAGGGATTTGGAATTCATGGCCGTCTCTTTTAGGTGAGCACTTAGCGAGATATCCGACGATCGGATAGTTGTGGGTCTGTTAGTTGAGAGATGAGCTTTCAGCTAAGGAATGGAGGGTGAGTTTTTCTAGAACGCCTTCTAGGGTCTTGTGCAATTCCCGGGCTTGTTTTTTTCCGAGGACCTCCCCGAATACAGTGCTATTCATCTCGTAAGAAACCTTGAGCAGTTTGGGGGCAAGCCGGCGGCCTTCCTTGGTGAGCTTAATGCGCACGCTTCGCCTGTCTTCTCCGCCGGAGACGCGCTTGACGAGCCCCTTGTCTTCGAGTCGATCCAAAAGACGGCTGACACCTCCAACATCGATACCGGCTGTCTGAGCAATTTCGGTAGGTGTGCTTCCATTGCCCTTATAGAGAATCATCAACGGCGCGCACTGTTGTGTTGTCACGCCGTAGCCTTCCACAGCTCGAGCAAACATCTTCTTCATCTCGGCCGCGATGTGCCCTATGAGGTACCCCGTGCTTTGCCCAAGTTCGTACTCGTCTGGAATCATGAGTTCTCCGGCTTGTGGTACAGCTACGCTTTAGCTTCTGTAACAGATTGGTCAAATCGCAACTACTTGTCAAGACAAATATTGTCATAACAAATTTGTTGTGACACTAAAGACGCATCCATATGCCTAGCATCAAGACCTCAAAAATGGGGCGGAGGAGAGTGAACTTGAACCTTGACCCTGTAGTACACTACAGGGTTTAGGATAGAAATTGAGGATGCCAGCATGAACTCAATGACGATCGGTCAGCTAGCAAAGCAAACCAAAATCGGCCTGGAAACGATTCGTTTCTATGAGCGCGTGGGGCTCATCAAGAGTCCGCCACGACGATCGTCGGGATACCGAGCATACCCACCGGAAACCGTACGTCGAGTTAGGTTCATTCGCACCGCCAAGGAACTCGGCTTTTCGTTGCAAGAGATTGGTGAGCTTCTCTCGCTTCGCGTTGACCCCGTTGAGTCCTGCGGCCATGTTAAGACTATTGCTGAGCACAAGATCTTGGACATGGAACAACGCATCAAAACACTGCAGCGAATGCGCAGGTCGCTTCGCCGTCTAGTCACAGCATGCGACGCTCGTGAGGCAACCAGTGACTGTCCGATTTTGGACAGTCTGGACACGGAGGCACGCAGGTGAAATCCGATCTTTTCTACTTCAACGGAAGTCTCAGTCTCAATCGCAATCGCAGTGGCCGGACACACCGTGAACGCTTACGACCCCTGCTCGTCCTACTCACCTCCGCTTTCATGGGTCTCGGGATCTTCGCGAGCAACACGATTTCGCAGCCCTCGGCATCGAGTGGGCCCGAGCTTGCCGGCCATTGGATCACGGAGCTCGAAGAACAAAACGGCGAAATGATTCAAGTCATCATGGACATCGGGGTTGTGAACTCTCGTTGGGTGGGAGAATTCGATCTACCGAAGTACAGCGTGATCGACTACCCGATCGAGGTCAAAACCAAGGATGAGACCGTTGAACTCTTCCTGACCGCAATCGGCATGTCTTTCAAGGGTTCGATCGATGACGACGGAATTCTTACCGGAATCGCACAATCTCCAGGGGCAGAAAACGAACCGGTTTCGTTCCGGAGAACCGGGGCCGCCGAATTTTCTGAGGATTTTCTAGCTCTGGAAGCCGCTGCGGATGACCCATCCTTAGTCGAGATTCTTTCTAACGACGCGAGTGAACTGAAAAAACGCTTCAACAGCGACCGCACGAAAACACGACTCCTCATGCTTTTGTCGCCCAGCTGACCTGGCTGTCACAACGGCGCCCGTGTGGTGTACAACAACGTGATTTCAAAAATAGAAAACTCCGACTTCCTAACCTATGCGGTTTGGGAACCCATGCTCAAAACGGATACCGAACGCTCGGCAAGAAAGGCGACCAGCTTGCTCCCCGATGCACGCGTCCAGAATTATTGGACACGCACTACGTCGGTTGGTGAGCTATTCCAGAAGCCCATCAATCTCACCACGGAGCCTGCCTGGGACGTTTACTTGGTGTATGAGCCAGGAGTTGTTTGGGAGGGGGACTCCCCGCCCAAACCGACATTTTTCATGCACCAGCTCGGAGGGAGACTACCGGACGGTCAGCGGCTCGATGGACCCGAGTTGCGTAATGGACTCGAAGAAATCCTGAAGAGGTGACGCCGCCATGAACTCAAACGCATGCGAACAGAATGATTGGTGTCGGAACACAACATCATGTGTCATTGCATGGGGCATTCCCATCGCCGGATTAATTCTCAGCAGTTCGCTTGCCCGAGATTCAATGGCATTCGTTTGGCCCCTCTTCCTCACCTGGATGGGAACGGCCTGTCTCTTGAACTTGCGTCGATGTGGGCGCATCCACTGCTACACGTCTGGCCCCTTCTTCCTCATTATGGCGATCATCAGCGCACTTCACGGCTTTGAACTCGTGGACCTCGGACCGAGCGGATGGAGCTGGATTAGCACGATCACCATTGTGGGTGGCATTGCTTTGACATGGGTGCCTGAGCTGGCCCTTGGTCGGTATCGTTCCACTTAAAGCCGATGAAATTCGCGCTCTCCGGTGCTAGATTGTGGGTAGGAATAACCCCGAACACGGAGGCGACTATGGCCCGCGCGATGATCCTCGCTGCTTTTGCTTTGACTCTGTTTTTAGTTCCTGCCACCCAGGCCCAGCCCTGCTGCACCCTCCCCGACAACGGAGGCGGCACCGTGGATCTACCGCCGAATTGCCCCGACGGATTCGATGGGAGCCTGGAGTTGATTGAGGGGCTCCCCCCGGGATCGACAGTTGAAATGGACGCCACGCTCAAGAACCTCGTCCTCGTGAGCCAAACCCCTGGCGGTAGCCTCGGGGGTACCATTGAAGTTTTCACGGGAACAATGGAATTAGAGGTCACGGGTACCGGCACCCTCGCGGGCTTCTCGCGCACCCTGAACGTTTCCATCGACGGGGAAACGCACTCCGCCCCCAGAACCCCGGGAGCTGTGGTACAGAGTTTCAATATGGACGTCTATCGTCTGAAGGGTGTGTTGACCGGCGATTACGACTTTTCGCTTTTGTGGTTCGAGGGCGGCTCGGTCTACGGTCTCGGTAGCCCCGGTCATACCACCTTGACCCGAACCGGCGGTCCGGGATCCGACTTCGATGTGGAGAGCACCTTTGAATACAACTACCGGATCCAATTCGAGGGCCAGCAAGAAAGTTTCTGGATTGAAGGATGGCGGGGCATCACCCTCGACCTCCAGTCCGATTTCGAACTCTGTTCTGCGAGTGCGGCTCTGGGGATTCCTGAAAACAATATGCCCATCGTCGCCAAGGCCGCGCCCAATCCGTTTCGGGGCTCGACCCAAATCCAGTTTGTGCAACCCAATGAGGGTCCGGCTCGTTTGGAGATCGTCGACGTTCGCGGCAACTTAGTTCGGTCGTTGGTGAATGCGACGCTTCCCGAAGGGCCCCACTCCATCGCCTGGGACGGGCGTACCAACCACGGTGCCCTGGCTCCCGGCGGCGTGTACTTTGGCCGCGTGGCCAATGCGAGCGGCGTTGGAGGAACGAAGCTTCTGTTGGTGCGGTGACATCGTGCTATGCTCCTCGACCATTTCCGTAGGTTCAGGCGCAAGCAGGTTTAGTCAACGAACCAGAGTCACGGGACTCCAGGTTTAGAAAGCCCACAGATGACGCACGACACCCTTACATGGGTTGGAATTGGCATATGCCTGCTCCACTCCGGTTTGTTTTCGGGTCTAAACCTTTCGCTCCTGGGGCTCAGTCGCCTGCAGCTCGAGGTTGAATCCAAGTCGGGCAACAAAGGCGCTAAACGCATCCTGGAGCTGCGGCAGGACAGCAACCTCCTCCTCACCACCATCTTGTGGGGCAATGTTGCCGCCAATTGCCTTCTCACTCTCTTGTCCGATTCCGTCATGGCGGGGCTCGTGGCCTTTCTCTTCTCCACGGTAGGCATCACCATTATTGGCGAGATCCTGCCCCAGGCCTACTTCTCGCGAAACGCCATGCGGGTGGGCGCAGCCCTAACCCCGTTCATCCGCCTCTACCAAAAGCTGCTCTGGATCGTCGCAAAACCAACGGCGCTTCTCTTGGATAGATGGCTTGGTGCCGAAGAGATTTCTTACTTTCGCGAGCGTGAACTGCGCGAAGTTATTCGACAGCACATGGTGGCCGAAGACGCCGACCTCGATCATCACGAGGGCTTGGGCGCTCTGAACTTTCTGGTGTTGGACGATCTTCCCGTTTCGGAAGAGGG
>JABDJR010000030.1 GCA_013003415.1 Candidatus Eiseniibacteriota bacterium
GTCCCACGGCGGCAATCATGCCGAACATGGCGCAGTACATGCCGCCCACGATGGGCTGCGGAATGGTGGTGAATAGCGCACCGAACTTCCCGAAGACGGCAAGGACCATCATGAGAATGGCGCCAACTTGCACAACCTTGCGACTTCCCACGCGCGTGAGGCCAATGGCACCAATGTTTTCACTGTAGGAGGTGGTTCCGTTTCCGGTTCCAAAAACACCCGCGATCAGACAACCAATCCCCTCCATACCCGATTGACGGTTTTTGAGGTAGGTACCGGAGCTCCTGCGAGTCGGGCACAGGCGTAGTAATCGCCTACCGACTCCACGATCGAGGCCAAGTAACCCGATAGCATTCCCACAATGGCGGCCACGCCAAAGACAGGAAGGCCCCATTGGAAAGGATAGGGAACTCGGAACCAACTGGCGTCCCGTACCGTGGCCATCGAAACGTGGGCCGGGTCGCCTTCGACATAGACTCCGGTTTTCGTGAGAACCGCAGCCACGCCCCAGGCAATCAAAATCCCCATCATGATGGGGAACAACTCAAAAGCTCGGTGCGTGCTTCGCATGTACTGGCTGAAGAGAATAATCAGCCCAATGGTCAGGCCGCCAATCATCCAATCGGACCCGGCTACAGGCGCGCCGAACTTAAACAGGGCCAGCCCAATGAGGGCGATGGTCGGAGCAATGGTTATTGGCCCAACAAACCGAAGGAGGCGTCCTACCAAACCCGTGTACCCAATGAATATTTCAAACACCGACCCGGCTATGACTGCGCCCTGAATGTGTTGGAGCCGAACTTCCCAACCTGAGTTGTTGAGAGCCGCCATCCCGGCGATGGCGAAAGAAGGAGCCAGAAAGGAAAAGGTCCCGCCTTGCACTAAGGGCAACCGGTTTCCCCAGGTGGTTTGAAGGAAGGTGGTGATGCCACTCACGAAGAACATGGTTCCAATGAGCCAACTCAGAGCGATCGGGTCCCCACTCATTCCGAGCTGCTCCGACAACAACAAAGGAATGGCAACCGTCGAGCCAAACATCGTGAGGTAGTGCTGAAATCCTAAGGCAATCAGCTCGCGACGAGGCGGATGATCATCAATGGAATAGATCAAGCGACGAGACATACAGGTCCTCCCTCTTCATCTGAAGTTCGGAGGATAGTCTCAGATTTTCTTGTTATTCACAAAACCGTAGGCAAGGTTGCTTCGGTCTGCCCCGGCAGCCATGTATTCTTTCTTCGCCGCCGCTAGCTGGTCGCCCGCGCACGCGGCCTCGGCCTTCGCAACATCGAGCCCGTAGTGGCGAGCCAAGTTCAGCCCAAGAATCTTGTTCTTAACTCGGCCATCGGCTGCCCCAAGCGGCGCATAGCCAAACTTTTTCTGAAGGTCTTCAGGAATCTCAATGCGACGAAGCGCTTCAATCTGCCATTGCGGGGATCCGTACCACACCGCATCGGTTCCCCAGAATACATTGTCCTCCCCCATGCCTTTGATGAGCGCTCCCATCATGCCCGCGCAAAAGCGCGGCAGCATGACCGCAGAAATACCAAAGGAACTGCCGATCTCCGCGTAAACGTTCGAAACGCCAAATTTCTCGGGAATGGCAGCTAAATCGCTTGCCCACTCCACATACCCTCGCTCTTCAAGGGCTTCCTTGTGCTTGTCGGTGGGTAAGAGAACATTGTAGGCGCAGTGATAGATGATGAAATTGAGCTCGGGCCAGTCTTTGGCCGCTTTGCCCACATCATCCACCCCGGCGTATTCCGTAACCCCAGGCATTTGCGCTTCGGCCCCCATCGGCAAAAGGCCCTTGTGAATACAGATGTTCTTGATCCCCGACTTCACCATCTTTTCATAAGCGGGATAAACTAGAGCTTCGTCGTCGAGACGCCAACGATAGTCGGAGGGACCGTTGGGATCTCCCGTGGTGTAACCCTTCCAAGAATCGGGTTTCACCTCTTCGATCACACGATCGACCTCTTCAAGCCACCCCGGCTGGCCGGGAGTAAAAACGGCGTGACTCATGAGACGCTTAGAGCCGCAAGCCTCGTTCACAATGCGTCGGGCTTCATTCATTTGATCATTGGTGAGGAACCAGTTTTCAACCTTGTCCGAAGGGGCTCCGCTCAGAATCGCAATGTCCGTGTCGCTATCGAAGAAGACTTCTTTCACAAAGTTCTGAAACTTCAAGTCTTCAAGCACCATCGGGCTTTCTTTTAACGCCGAGTTCAAATAACCCGAGGCAAACCGCCGAATGCCGAGCATGTTCGCCGGGTTACTCCCTTCGGGACTGTCGTCCTTAATAAAATGAACTTGGGCATCAAAGATAAACTGGTCAGCTAGGGACGCGGCTCTCTCAAGGGCAGCATCGGCATCTTGAGCCTCAGCCACAGAAACGTTGAACACAGAACCATAAACTTGGTTCATGGCAATAAACGCGGCCGCCATCCCCGAAGCGGTCTTCAAGAACTTTCTGCGATCGAGCCCTTGGCTCCGACTCCATCTGTCGGCTAAGGACTTCAACCGTTCCTCTACCTGAGCCTGAGCTTGGGTCTGCGGAACCGGCGAGAACTCCCCATTGGAGATCATTTGGGTGGGAATGGGTGACTCGGAAAGATCTTCGGCGTGAGCCAGTTCTTGCAATTGCTCTTTGGTAAGAAAGGAACCCATCAACATCTCCTCTGGTTAGCCGCGACATTTGCAGTCAAAAAGAAGGTCGAAATTTTGTCGATTATACGGCAATCCTCAGGTGTCGATAATAAGTTTCGGGATACTTGATAGGAATGCGTGAATCACACCACGACATCGCGAGGGAATAGCATGGCCGCAATTCAGGGCACTCACGAAAAAGCACTACAAATAAATTTAGATCAAAGCATTTACGGTACCGTCGCTGAAATCGGCGCCGGCCAAGAAGTCGCACGCTGGTTCTTTCGCGTCGGGGGCGCGGCGGGAACCATTGCCAAAGCTCTATCGGCATACGATATGACGTTTAGCGATGCGATTTATGGCGAGTGCGAGCGTTATGTGAGCAAAGAGCGCCTCGTCAAAATGCTCGAAAAGGAATACGTCCTTCTCGAACGACGGCTTCAAGAGGCGCGCGGTGAAGAAACCAAGTTCTTTGCCTTTGCCGACACGGTAGTGGCTCGAAGCTATAGCCAGAAGTCCCCGGGCCACGGATGGTTAGGTATCCGGTTCCAATCCGAACCCATGGAACAACCGTCGCAGATTATCGTTCACGTTCGTCTTTGGGGTGAAGAAGCCGTCCAAGATCAAGAGACCATTGGCACCTTTGGTGTGAACTTCATCCATTCTGCTCTTTATCACTTTGAGGATAGCGATCAGCTCGTTGGTTCCTTGATCGACAATCTCTCTACCGACCGCGTCGAAGTGGACATGATTGAATTCAGCGGCCCGGCTTTCCAGAAAGTGGACAACCGCCTCATGAGTCTCAAACTCGTGGAGGGAGGCCTGACCAGCGCGGCAATGTTCACAGCCGATGGAAGCGTTATCCAGCCTTCGGACCACTTGTATAAGAAAGCGATCTTGGTTGAACGCGGGAGCTTTCGACCCGTAACCAAAGTCAGTATGGACATGCTCGAGGCCACTCGCGCTCAGTTCGTTCAGGAACCAAGCGTAAACAGCGACGAGATCGTCACCATTTTTGAAATGACCCTCAGCAACCTTTCGGCCGGAGACAAGATCGACTACGGCGACTTTCTGGAGCGCGTGGATATGCTGAGTGAGCTGGGGGTGACGGTCATGATTTCCAACTTCTTGGAGTATCACCGTCTAGCTGCCTACTTCTTCAGGCACACAAAGAAGATGATCGCGGTGGCTATGGGCGTTCCCACCTTGCAGAAGATTTTTGAGGAGCAATACTACGAAGATCTTGAGGGCGGCATTCTTGAATCCATGGGCCGCATGTTCAAAAACGACCTCAAGCTCTACGTCTACCCGCTACTCGATCGTGAATCCGGAGCCGTTATTTCCGCCGGGAATCTTCGTGTCGTCCCCCACCTCCGCCACCTGTATCAGTATCTCTACGAGAACCAACTGATCCTCGGCTTACGCGACTACGATGAGAAGTGCCTTCCCATCTTCTCCCGAGAGGTTTTGGAACGCATTCAAACGGGAGACGATCAGTGGGAGTACGAGGTGCCCGAAGAAGTCATCTCACTCATCAAAGAGCGGAGATTGCTCGGCTACGCTTCCCGAAAGGCTGCCTAGCGTTTACGAACCAAAGTATAGAGCGCAAAGAGATCCGTGTTGAGGTTCATGGACGCGTCCCAGCCGAGCGCCTTGCCCATGGCGCGGGCAGTCTGATCGTCGTTCTCATCGAACACGACGACCTCGAACCCCGCCGCCTCGAACTGCTCTTTGGTAAACGGTGAGCGACCGTCGGCCCAAGGAATGTAGCGATCTTTCTTCTGAGGCGGGCTCAGGTTGTAAATGAGGAACAGACCGTCTTTTCTCAGGGCCGAATGAACGTGTTCCAAGAACGCTTCATTCTCTACCCCAAGATCGATCAGCAAACGAGGATCGACTTCTTCGGCCGGATTAATGTACCCATTCTTCAACGTGTTCTTGGAAACAAACACGTCGACCCCGTTCCCCAAACGATCCACCAAAGCTTGCTCGGCGGGGTACTGCCCAATGAGGAGCTCCACCGATCCCGACTTCCCTTTCCCCTGAATCTTTCCGGTGTCGCCAGGCTCCGAATAGAGAGTTTCTAGCATCTCGTCCACATCGATTCCATAGGCTTCCGCGCCTAGGCTCGCCATGAGTCTTAACTGCCCAATGGATCCGAATCCAAAGTCGGCGATTTTCTTCCCATCGAACTTCTCAATTCCGTGACTGCCCAAGATTTCGACAACACGACAAAACGCCAAGGGGGTTCCGTATTTTGTGTTGTAGTAAAAAGTCGGCTCCAGGACCTCTTCCTCGTAACCATGAAGGTCGTGAGGATTCATGGTTGCCGTTTGCGCCAACGTATATGCCTTGCGTTCCGCTTTGTTGTACATGATGGTTCTTGCCGACGGCTCGGGAAGGAAATTGGTGGCTTCCAGAAATGACTGGGACAACTCGGTCGTAAATAGACCACGAAGCTCCTGGGCTTCAGCCTTGAGCTTGTCCGTTACGGGCCCCTGAGGCACTTCAGCCACCGGAGCGTCTTTCTGACACGACAAAAGCAACCCACACAGCAGAGCAAAACTGGCGATCTTCATTGGAATCCCCTCTTGACCTAGTTTGACCGGGAGATTCTACTATAGACCGTCTTCCGGTTACTCCCCCTAATGAGGTTGGTTCATGCGCATACTACTCTTCTTATGTTCTCTCGCTTTGGCTGTTCCCGCTTCCGCGGCAGATTTCGAGGATCGCGTCAGCGTGAATCCCGACTCCGATGCCAAAGCCATTGAATTGGCTCAATCTGTCATGAAGAACATGGGAGGTTGGAAGGCCTGGGACAACACCCGCTACCTGAACTGGAAGTTCTTTGGCAACCGCCATCATTGGTGGGACAAGCAAACCAACAATATTCGCGTGGAGACCAAAGGAACCGTCATTCTCATGAACCTGGACACCATGAAGGGTCGGGCCTGGGAAGATGGTGAGGAGATTACGCACCCCGACAGCCTCGCCCTCCGCATGGAGCGGGGCAGCAAAATGTGGGTCAACGACTCCTATTGGATGTTCATGCCCTACAAACTCCTCGATCCGGGCGTCACCATCCGCTACGGGGGAACCCTCAAGATGGAGGACGGCCGGGATGCCGATGTCCTGAACATGACGTTCGGCGAGGGCATTGGCTACACGCCCCAGAATCGCTATGAAATCTTCATCGCAAAAGACACCGGTCTCGTCGAACAGTGGAACTTCTACACCAACTACAGCGACACCGAGGCCCGTTTCAAAGGCCCCTGGACGGGGTGGAAACAATTCGGAAACATCAAGCTCGCCACCTCTCGAGGTCGTGACATCGACTGGGAGATTGGCGTTCATGAGACGGTGCCCGAAGGCTTATTCACCAATCCCTAGGCGGTCCATCTTTGGGGGGCCATCCCTTGCGATTTATCCTGGGCGCTTTCTTATTAGCGCCTATTGACGCGCGCTCTTAATCCAGGATTCTACATCGGCCCGGGTTCTGGGAATTTCAGCAGACAGAACGCGACTTCCGTTTCGCGTCACCAACACATCGTCTTCGATACGAACCCCAATTTCGGAATCGGGAAGATAGATGCCGGGCTCGATCGTGATCACCATGCCGGGTTTCAATGGCATGCCGTAATCGGCCACGTCGTGCACGTCGAGCCCTAAGTGGTGCGAAGTGCCATGAATAAAATCATCGACGTATCCTGCTTTCCGAATGACATCTCGGGCAATTTCATGCACCTCTCTTACCGTCATCCCAGGTTTTACGGCGGCGATGGCCGCCTTCTGAGCCTCAAGCACCACATCATAAACTTTTGCCTGCTCAGGAGTGAACGTGCCGTCAACGGGCAGGGTCCGGCTGATATCAGCACAGTAGTGATCCCACTCTGCTCCCACATCAAGCAAAAGGAGTTCCCCCGCCTCAACGGTTGTGTTTCGGGTTTCGTAGTGCAACACCGTAGCTTCAAAACCCGACCCAACAATTGCGGGAAAGGCCTGGTACTGAGCCCCCTGGTCTTTAAAGGACTCCTCCAAAACACCGTCGAGTTGAAACTCGGTAACTCCCGGCCGTAGGGCGGCGATGAGGTCGGTCAGCCCTTGGTAGGTGACATCGATTGCACGCTGGATCGCAGCGACTTCATCGTCGCTCTTGATCATGCGCATGTGTTCCACAAAGTGCGACGAGTTCACGATGGATACGCCGGGAATGCGAGCACTAGCGTCACGATAAAGCTTCAGGTCTTGAGGGACAGGACTCGTCGGAGGAACTAGACCTGAGATCATGTGAAGCGTCGGTTCGTGCTTCATGTTGTTCACCAAGGTTCGGTCTAACCGGCTAGTGCGATACACACGATCAAAGCCCAGAGATTTCTCTAGAGCTTCGGACAAGGAAGGCTTAGCCCCGGTCCATCGTTCTGCATCAAGGTCACGCGGAGGAAGAAGAAGGACCTCTTTGTCGTACTCTCCCGGGGCCAGAATCAGGATCGCACCCTCGATATTGATTCCCGTCAAATACCAGAAATTGCTGTCAGACCGAAAGCCGGCTTCATGGTTGGCACCGGCTTGCGCATACAAGACGGCGGTACCGGTTTCCATAAGATCCAGCACGGCCTGACGCCGAGCTTTGTAAACTTCCATCGGAAGGGGTTCTGGCCCTACAGATTGACCCAATGACAGAGCTGCGGGACTGAACAGAAGAAGCGACACAAAAACCAACACAATCTTTCGCAAGACCATCATGAACTCCTAAGCAGGCGAATCCTTAAAACCGGAAGGCTTGATGTCGGCATTCTACCCTGCTCCGGACTCTGGGGAAATACGGGGAGATAAGGTGAGCTAGTGGCAAAAAAGAAGGGCCGGAGCCTAGGCTCCGACCCTTGATTCAATCTCTCGCTGCCGAGTGACTTAGCGGCTGCCACCTTCGTGTTCGCCGGCTGCCACTTCCGCATTAGCGTGATCCATCATGTGACCGCCAATGACGGCGTACTTCACATGCGCCGGCATTTCGGCCAGCTTAACCTTGAGGTCTTTCTTGTGATCACCGCGCATGACGGTGAACTTGACCTTGGCTCCAGGGATCATTTTTGCTTGTTCGGCCTTCATGGCTTCCTTGTTCACTTCGGCGTACTCAATGCCATTAATAGCAAAGAACACATCGCCAATTTCAAAACCAGCTTTTTCGGCCGGGCTTTCGGCGACAACCTTGGAGATCTTCATTCCATCTTTGTAGGTCTCGTCGAATTCAAGTCCGACCCAACCTTTGTTGGCATAGGCATTAGCCATATAGTCCAGGCATTCCTGGGCGCTCGCCGTGCATTTTCCTTCGCCCGCAAATGCTGGCACGGCGATGACAACGACCATGGCCGAGAGAAGAAGAATAGACAAAGTGCGTTTCATATTATTGGAGTCCTCCTGATAGAAACATTTCTCCGGCGGAACAATATGGTCCGCCGGCAACCGGCGAGGGGGTTGCCGTGTCGTTAGAGAATACTGAATCCAGACACTAAACAAGACGTCAAAATGTGTCGGGATAGCGCATATATCTCGCTTTTTACATATTTGCACATAACTACATGAGTAGTTTTATCAAGTTGAGCCTGGATCCCTTGTCCCTTGAGGAGTCGGTTGCTATAACTGAAAGACTCACAAGGGGGTGAGCCTGCGCTGCCAGCTTCTACCGCGGTCCCGAATCATCACCCCTGTCCCACATCCAATGGAGAATCCACCATGAGACTTCTAGCTATTCTCGTCGCTCTAGCTTTTGTCACCGCTCCGGCCTATGCCGCAGTGATCCATGACGAAGGTGTCGATGGTGACCTTTCAACTGATCCCGCCACCCCCACCTCAATTGCCCTGGTTCCCGGATCCAATACGGTCATCGGATCTTGCGGCACCGGAGACACACGCGACTTTATGACCTTCACCGTGCCTCCAGGAGCAACTCTGATTGGCCTAAATCTGGTTGGCTACAGCCCGAACGATACCGGCTACATAGCCATCAACGGGGGTACTTCAAGCTTCGTCCCCTCGGGCGCGAATGTTGGAGATTTCCTGGCCGGAGTACACATCAACGCAGCTCAGGTGGGTTCGAACATCATGATGCTGTTCATGACCTCCTCGATCATCCCCAACTCCCTGCCCGCTCCCAATGTTGGGCCAGGTGACTACTGTGTGGTGATTCAGCAAACGGGACAAGTCGTCAATCAATACGAACTTGAATACATCCTGGAAACCTCGGTACCCACCGAAGAGGTAAGCTGGAGCCAAGTCAAACTCGCGATTCAGTAACGGGCATTCCAAAAACTAAAAAAGGGCGGGAGTTATCTCCCGCCCTTTCTCTTTGAATGCCGATTGTGCCCTATTGTTCTTGTTCGTCGGTCGGGGTGAACTCGTTCTTGATGCCACTCCAGCTTGAGCTCTCGACGTTAGTCGGTAACTGTGGCTCATAGAACAGAAGATAGACAGGGTTGTTGACGCCGGTGGCAAAAATATCAATAAGGGATCCGGTTGCACCGTTGTACCTACGAACGTTATTTCCACCCGTACTCGCGACATACAAGTTGCCGTCGGGTCCAAAAGCAATTCCATTGGGATTGCTCAATCCAGTCGAGGCAAAATTGTCGATATGCGCACCAGTGGCGCCGTTGTAACGCTTTACGTCGTTGGCCTGGCTCGAAACATAGAGGTTTCCGTCAGGACCAAAAGCCAAACCGGATGGCCGGAACAGCCCCCCGGAACCCGCGGAAACGAAGTTATCGATGAAGGCACCCGTGGCTCCATTGTAACGGCGAACCTCGTCCGTGATTAAGCTCGTAACATAGAGGTTTCCGTCAGGACCGAACACGGAGGTTGCGGCATCGAGCCCACCCCCACTTGCGAAATAGTCGATGAACGCTCCGGTCGCGTCGAAACGAGCGACACCGTTCGCGCGAGTACAAAGATAGAAGTTACCGTCGGAACCCAGGTCGATACCCGAGGCGCTCGTGATGCCGCCGGCACCAGAAGCGATCAGGGTTGAGATGTAAACACCAGATAGGCCATTGAACTTTTGAGCCCCCGGACCCCCTGGAGCGGCCACCACGAGATTGAGATCGGGTCCAACCACGAGGCCACGGCCAAGCCCTCCGGGCCCGCCAGATGTGAACACCCCAAGTGAGGCACCCGTTGTTCCGTCGTATCTTTGTACGTCGCCGGAGGCCGGGGTTACAAAGAGATCGACTTGGGCCACTGCCTCTGAACTTGCGAGCCCTAAACTCATCAGGCAGATGAGAGTGAACAGAAAGATACTGCGCGTTAACTTTGATGACATTGCCTCTCCCCTTCTCGGGACCCAAGGCAAACAAGACACCACACCACCACTATCGAACCCACCTCCCCGGATCTAGACGCCTAGTTTCCATGGGTCTCGAATGTTTGTGAATGCTGGCAAATGTGAGACCCGCCAGCGGTTTGCTAACTTAGCACAACTTGAATGGTGCCCCAAACGCACATTTAGTGTGCCATGCCGACGGTTGCGTTTTTACGGGAGCGGCTCCGGAATCGTGGTAAGTTCCATCCATGCTAAGTCGAGCCTGGGTACTAGTTAGCCTCATGGTCATAGCGTTCCTAGCCGCCGTCGAATCGGCAACTGCCAAAAGCAGCGCCATGGTGCATCAGGTCACTCGATCTACCTCAAAGATCGCGATCGATGGCAGACTCGACGAGCCCGCTTGGGACACGGCGACTCAGATTGAATTGGCCTTTGAAGTGCAGCCCGGGGAAAACGTGACGCCCCCCGTTCACACCATCTGCTTCATCACCTACGACGACAATCAGGTCTATTTCGGATTCAAAGCCAAAGATCCCGACCCATCTAAAATCCGTGCTCGCTACTCCGATCGGGATCGAGCGTGGAATGACGATTGGGTGGGAATCGTCCTCGACACCTTCAATGACCAGCGTCGAGCCTACGAACTCTTCAGCACTTCCCTAGGCGTTCAAATTGACGCCATCAACGATGACGCCGGCGGCAACTACGACGACTCCTGGAATGCGATTTGGAGTTCGGCCGGGAACATAACAGAAGAGGGTTTCGAAGTTGAAATGGCTGTTCCCTACAACCAGATTCGATTTCAAAAGGTCGACGGAAAACAGGTTTGGGGTTTTGACGCGATACGAAGTTGGCCCCGTGACTACCGTCACCACATCGGGGCTTTTCCGCGAGACCGAGGTGCTAACAGCTATCTCAGCCAGACGATCAAGATCGAAGGAATGGAAGGCGCCGACCCGGGAAGCAATCTTGAGGTTATCCCCACCTTAACTGCCAACCGCACCGATCTTCGCGAGGAACTTTCCGATCCCGATCTAATCGCTGGCGATACCGATGTCGACGTGGGTGCCAGCATCCGCTGGGGCATGACTCCAAGCATGAGTTTGAACGCGGCCATCAATCCCGACTTCTCCCAAGTCGAAGCCGATGTGGTCCAGCTCGATGTGAATGAACAGTTCGCTCTTTTCTTCCCTGAAACGCGCCCCTTCTTCCTGGAGGGAGCCGACTATTTCAATACGACTCTACGGCTTGTTCATACCCGTTCCATTGCCGACCCCGATGCGGCAGGAAAGATCACCGGCAAGCAAGGCAAGAACACGTTTGGCTTCTTCACCGCCCGCGACGACATCACCAATCTGATTGTCCCGGGACCTGAGGGTTCTTCCGGTGGAAGCTATGCCATGGAGAACTGGAGTTCGGTGGCTCGCTACCGTAGAGACTTCGGGGGCTCTTCAACCGTCGGGGCAACCCTCACGGATCGCCGGGGGGATGGCTACGAAAACACGGTAGCCAGCGCAGACGCCGTGTACCGCATTACCGACACCGACAAAATCCTGGCTACGGTCGCCGGCTCACAAACCACCTACAACGACATGATGGTCGAGGATCTGGATCTCAGTTCCGCAGACACCTCTGGAGTGACCGCTCTACTTAATTATCAACATAGCGAGCGAGGTTGGTGGACAGAGGCCGAGTTGGTCTATTTTGGGGACGGGTATCGAAGCGATTTAGGATTTCGTCCGCAGGTTGGTACGCGTGGATTCTGGCTAGGGGGAGCTAAAGTTTGGTGGGGTGAACCTGGAGATGTGCTACAAAGAAAAGCCTGGGGGGCTTCTATCGGCCAAACCAACAAGAACGATGGCGACCTCTTAGACAATGAATTTAAAACATGGGCCAATGCCAACGGCCCTTGGGATTCCAACGTTTGGGCAGAGGCCAGTCTGGGCAAAAGGGCCTTCGAGGGCAAAGAATTCGATGTGTGGGAACTAGAGGCAGGGTTCTTTGCTCGCCCCACCGGCAACCTTTCGGTTGAACTCGAGGTCGAGGGTGGCGACTGGATCGACTTTTCCGAAGCCAGGCCGGGAAACCGGCTTTTCGCCAGACCCTCAGCCACCTACACGCTTGGGCGCCATCTCAATTTGAGCTTGGGCTACATCTACGCAAGACTGAACATCGATGAGGGTCGGCTCTTCTCGGTTCACGCTCCGGAGCTGCGCGCTATTCATCAATTCAACACGAAGTCGTTCCTGAGGCTCATCGCCCAATACCGCATCGCGAACCGGGATCAAGACCTGTATTCCGATGACGTGAACGACCAGACGAAGTCGCTCCTCTTACAAGGGCTGTTCTCCTACAAAGTGAATCCGCAGACCGCGTTTTATTTGGGTTACAACAACAATCGGTTTGGCAACGACGACTTCGATCTCACCACAACCGACCAAACCTGGTTTACCAAGATTGGCTACGCCTGGGTGAAGTAGCAAATATCCAACGCCGGGTTAAAGGCGTCCCGCTAACCTCAACCGTCCCACTTTAGCCACATCAGCAAGATCTTTGTCTCGCCTCTGGGTCAGTTTGCGGGTCACCACCACATCGAGAGCCGCGAACTTGAGTCCGCGAAACCGGAAATAGAGAGCACGATCACCAACAAGCTGGTCGTCGGTTGGAGCCGCGTCTCGCGCAATCGCGCGGGGATAGTTTTTGGACACCACATCTAGATCTTTGTTGATGTGGGTCACGCCCGGTGTGTAGCGCTCACTTCGAACCGCGCTTGTCATGGTGAAATCGATATCGGTAGATTCACGAACCCCCAGAACTTCCAAGGAAGAGCTACCAACCACGCAACAGTCCTCCGAAGAAATACCCAGCTCACCAAGAACCTTGTGATAGTCCTTGAGCCAATCCATAAAAGCATCTCGGGTTCCTGTTTCAGGTCGACAACGGAGCGCTCTCAGGTTGGCCCCGTTTAGAAAGATGTCGGCTACCAACTGAGTTTCGTACTCGGTATCCGTGGTGTGGAGGGTGGCAAAGCGATCTGAGGGAACGACCTCGTGATACTCCTCACGAACTTGCCTCTTCATCTCGGCAAGTTTTGTGACGGACTGGGGCGCATGGACAACCAACACTCGGAGTTTCGGTGTGTAGTCGCTAAAGAAGCGGATCTTGGCCTCAATGTTGTCACCTACGATGGGACCCCAGTCGCTTGCATACACATCGCGGACGACCTCATCAAACTGGGATCGCGAAAACTCAAAATCTCTTCGGGCCACCAGCGGGAATTGCTCAGCCACACTTTTCTCAATCGCTTCCCAACGCTCTTCTGCCGCCGGCCAAAGAACAACACAGCCGGCTCGATCCTGCTGGAGCTCAACCCAGCTCAGGAGAAGCTCGTCGATCTCATCCGGGGCAAAGCCATTCTCAACAAACCAGTCGAAACCCCAATGGAGACCGCTTGCGTCCTCGTGGTACTCCACAGGAACTTTTTCAATCCCAAGAGC
This sequence comes from Candidatus Eiseniibacteriota bacterium, assembly GCA_013003415.1. Lineage (GTDB taxonomy): Bacteria > Eisenbacteria > RBG-16-71-46 > JABDJR01 > JABDJR01 > JABDJR01. The sequence goes on from JABDJR010000030.1 coordinate 13,456, forward strand.
AATGGCGGCGGCAACCCGGTGGGCTCCGTTCATTACAATGCCGTTCTGTTGGGCTACAGGAATTGAATGTTCGGGATCAAAGCCGTTTGCCTTCATGGAATGAAGCAACGCCGAGAACTCACGCTCGTAATCTTGCAGGCTCGCCTTGCGTGTCTCAGAACCCGGCTCAACCCCACCCGTGCGACAGAAAATATGCTTCCGGTATACTTCTTTGGCTGAAATGCCGGAGTTCTTAGACGGTTGTCCCAATAGTTCCCGGGCAAAGAGCACTTTGGCCACTATGTCGAGACGCTGAGGATGGAGGAGCTTTTTTGCCTGAACCCAAGTCTTTACTAAACGTTTTCGCTCCGGCTCTTCTTCAGGATCCATTTCTATAAACTCGGTAATCGTCATCGGAGGAACATCTGCCGTTTCGGCCGACGCCGCACTTTCAGGAGGTGCACCCGTTTCCACCACTCCAAGGAGAGCTGCCAGGGCCTCCCTCATAGCCGGACTCATTCCGAATTCACAACCCTCATCAAAAACTCGAATCGCGACTTCGTAACGCCCTTGCTCGTGGAGCAACTCACACAGACGAACTCTCGCGGGCTCGCATCGCGGGTCCAAAGCCAATACGCGATAGAAGGCACGGATGGCATCCCCAGGTTGGTTCAACTCTGCCAAGACAAACGCATAGAGAATCCGGGCGTCGAGAAAAAGGGGGTCTTTGTGTACTGCAACCTCGAGATGAGTCAGAGCCAGGGCATGATCGGATCGAAGAAAGGCGGCGTATCCTGCCATGTGTCGAACCAGCTCGTTCTGATCGTCTTCCTTTAAGAGAGTGGCGAGAATCCGATCTCCCTCATCAATTTTTCCATCTTCAAAAGCTACGCGAGCCGCTTCAAGCGACACTTCAATATCTACTGCCGATTTCATTGTTGAATGGCCTCTTTTTGATTTGCGAAGGAGGAGAGATCCCTAGGCGACTGCACCACGACATCCATGAAGCCGTAGTCCCAATCTGCATTCAGACTGCGGCGCAGACGAGAAGCTCGATGGCTAGGCCCCGCGGGAAGAGTGGTGTTCACGGGCACAAGGTCCCCTAACGCCTCTGCCCAGAAACCAGGACTGAGCAAAGCTTCTTGAATTGGGATGCAGGCTCCGGTTTGCTTCGCTTCGGGTCCGCGGTCTCCAAACTCATAGAGCGAACCGGCGAAAGCATGTCCACCCGCACTAAAGAACGGAGCCTCATGAACGGTTCCCGAGCTAATGGCATAGACGTCGGTAATCGCTTCTTGACCCACGAGATAATAGAAGTTCTCATCGATGATTCGAATCGACCCAAAAGACTGGATCACCTTCATGGAAGGGCAATCCGCGCCTTGATACGGATGCGGCTTGTACAGAACTAAGGGGTGTTTCTCGCAGACATCGAAGAGGTCTTCAACGAAGTTTCCAAGAGTCAAGAACCGACCCGTACGCGTACTTATGAGAGCCTTGTCCGTGGCGACCTGCCCCGTAATGAGGGCGGTACCATTTGGCACGGGAACCTTCGGCATCCAGGCCGCCTTGGCCCGATGCATGTTCGCGTAGGGCTGACAGAGATCCACCTCGTATTGGTTCTTTAACAAGGCGTTGTGGATGCTCATTATGTTGGTCCGCAAAGCCAATATGAGATCGTCAGAGAATCGAATAGGATGCGCCACAACATCAACAAAGGGAACACCCTCTTGGGTTAGAAGGTGTTGTAAAACATCGGGGATTTCGTAACCCACCACTAAAGAATTTCGAAACGGGGCGACCATCAACTCGGTCGCAGCTGCAGGCAGTGACTTCTTGTAGAACAAAGAAGCCCAACTTGTGGGTTCCATCGCGAGGTTGCAGGCTTGATACACGGGGTTGGGATCAAACCCATCCCGCACCCAAGAAACGGTTTCAAGCGGTAGATTAGTCGCACAGCCAAGTTGCCACTGAAGCAATTGCTTGAGCCACTCTACGTTCTTCCAGGTGGCACTCTCCCACCCACCTCCCGCTGTGGGGAAAGGTCGGAGGATGTCACCCGTGAATACAATCCGATCAATGTTGGCCATGGCCGACTCCCTTAAGGGGAAAAACTCTAAGCTTCCCTACCGGCCAGAGTTATCCCCTAGGGGGTAATCAGGGCCGCCTTAAGATGATCGGAACAGGAGACGGCG
>JABDJR010000048.1 GCA_013003415.1 Candidatus Eiseniibacteriota bacterium
CTCCTGGGATGTCCCCTGGGTAGCCGAGAAGCGAGGGAGGGGCTTGGTTACTTGCCCGAGAACCCCTACTTCTATGACTACTTGACTCCGACCGAATTCTTAGACACCTGTGCCTCTTGGTACGGAATGAGCCGCCAAGAGCGCAAGACTGCGGTTCCCGAGGTTCTGGAACGAGTGGGGTTGGACCCTAAGGAAAAGCGTCGGCTCCGAAAATTCTCCAAAGGCATGCTCCAACGGATTGGGATGGCTCAGGCCATTATCCACGATCCCAAAATGGTGATTCTGGACGAACCCATGAGTGGCCTTGATCCCCAGGGACGATCTCAATTCAGAGACATCATTCTGGGTTTAAAACGCGAAGGCAAAACCGTTCTGTTTGCCTCTCATATTCTTTCCGATGTGGAAATGATCTGCGACCGAGTGGGAATTCTCAACGAAGGACGCATCACTCGGATCACGGCCATGGAAGATCTCCTTTCCAGCGACGATCGATCCTACGAAATAGAAGTTACTCACCTTCCGGAAACGCTCATTGAGCATCTTGAGTCGGAAGGGAAGATTCGGACTGCGGGACCCAGGAACCTGGTTCGAGCTGAAAGCGAAGAAGAACTTGAGGAGCGTATCCATCAAATCTTCACCGCCGGAGGCAAACTTATTTCTGTGCGCCATACGCATGTTGACTTAGAAGAGGTGTTTCTCGCCGAGACGTCGGGCCTTCGCCTGCACGATTCGGAGACAACGAAGAAAGGGGCGGCATGAGGTTTTACGCGGTAGCCCAAAACACGTTTCGCGAAACGCAACGCGACCGAGTTCAGTGGATTCTTCTTCTCTACGCAATCATTGTCATCATGAGTGCGTTCGTGCTCAGCCCGTTGGCTATGGGTGAGGGGTATCGAGTCACCCGAGACCTTGGATTAGCCGCTCTAAGCATCATAGGAGTCGTGTTGATTGCGCTTGTGGGCGGGGGGCTTGTCCAAAAAGAGGTTGAGCGACGCACCATCCACACCATCTTGTCGAAGCCGGTAGGGCGAGCTGAGTTTTTGCTCGGCAAATATCTGGGTCTGTTGGGCATGGTGACCTCGATGTTCTTGGGAATGCTTGCCTTTCTCATGCTTACGCTCCTCATTATGGAGGGGCGAATCGAGATGGCGGTGTTGATGGCCGGCTTCTTCACCCTGGGTGAGCTTGCGGTTTTAACCGCGATTGTCGTCGCCTTTTCCTCTTTCGTAAGCCCGGTGCTCTCGGGAATTTTCACCTTCGCCGTTTTCGTGTTTGGCCACTTCAGCCAAGACCTTTTGGACTTCGCAGAGAAGGCACCGGCCGGCGTGGGATTCATTGCCAGGGGCATCTATGCGGTCATTCCTCATCTCCACCACTTTGACCTGAGGTCAGAGGCTGCCTATGGGGTGTTGCCGACTTTTCCGCAGACGTTGATTGCTGTTGTCTACGGTGCTGCCTATTTGGGGGCGGTCCTCGTGGTGGGATCCGCGATTCTCAGCCGACGGGAGTTTAAATAGTGTCTCGTCTAGTTCTCATGTTTGTGGCGGCTGCCGGCCTGTGGTCGGGCTCTGTTCTTGTTGAGGGGCAGGCCAATGCTCTACGCACGGAAACCCCTGAGCTTTTCTACTACCCCTCAGGTCAGTTTCTACAAGAAGCCGCCCTTGGTTATAACGAGGCTGTGGCAGATATAGCGTGGATCCGAACCATTCAGTACTACGGAGAGCACAAGAAAACCGATCAACGGTTTGATCTGATGTATCACCTGTGCGACGTCATTACAGATCTAGATCCTAAGTTTGAAGAACCCTACGTCTTTGGATCCTTCGTTCTGTTCACTGATGCGGGGCGTCCCAGAGATGGTCTGAGGCTCTTGCGCAAAGGCGCCCTTGCATACCCCGATTCTTGGAAGCTGAACTTCGAACTCGGTTTTGTTTATTACATTGGATACAAAGACTATGTTGCCGCGAGCCGGTACTTTTCGCGAGCGGCAAGCGCCGAGGGCGCTCCCCACTATGCAAAGAGCTTTGCTGCCTATATGGCGGACAAATCCGGAAGCCCGGAGGCGTCGATGTTGCTTTGGTTGCAGCTGGCAGAGAGCACCGATAACCCGGTGATCAAAGAAACCGCAGAAAAAAACGCGGCACGACTCAAGGAAGAGATTGAGGCCGGTCAAAAGGACGGAGAGTCATGATTCAAACAATGCCTCAGTGGTTTGCCATTATTTCGAGTGCAGCTTTCGGCGCTTGTCTTGGGTCGTTCTTGAACGTGTGCATCTATCGTATTCCAAGAAAGCTGTCGGTTGTTTTTCCACCGTCTCAATGCCCTGGGTGCGATACGCGGATTGCTCCTTACGACAATGTTCCACTCTTTGGATGGCTGTGGCTCCGGGGGAAATGCCGAACTTGCAAGACACGCATCTCTCCACGCTATCCCATTGTGGAACTTCTCACCGGAGTTCTCTTCGCGTTTTTAGCGTGGCACTACGGACTTACCTGGGAACTGCTCCCGGCGATGTATTTTGGCCCGGTCATGCTGATGATCACGCTCATCGATTTCGATGCTTACATCATTCCCGATGTGATCACCCTGTCCGGAGTCCCTCTGGGTATTGCGGCGAGTTTTTTAACCCCAATCACCCTGATGGATTCGATCGTGGGGGCAGCGGTTGGTTTTGTCGTTCTGTACGCGATCGGTTGGGGATATCTCAAATCCACCGGCACCGACGGTATGGGTGGAGGGGACATTAAGTTTGCCGCCATGCTCGGCGCCTTTCTGGGTTGGCAAGGGGTTCTGCTTACCATTTTCGCTGCGGCCGCTTTTGGCAGCATTGCGGGAGTCCTGGTGATGGCGGTACGTGGT
>JABDJR010000066.1 GCA_013003415.1 Candidatus Eiseniibacteriota bacterium
GACCCAGGTAGAGCAGGGCCGCCCCCGCCATGAAGACGACTTCCTTAACCCCCAAAGATTCCGTAGGGGACCAACTCCAGCCGAGGGCAAACTGCAGAAGCAAGACAAGCACGCAGCTGGAAACAGCAACCATTCCCAGATAGACCCAAGCGGTTCTCATGGTGCGACGGAAGAGCATCGTGGCGAGCAGGGCACCGGAAATGACAATGACCGGGCCCACGGGAGGTGGAACCAAGGCCAAGGTAGGCACCGCGATCACGGGCCCCATGGTAAAGAGCCCTCGATTGTCTATGGTGTGATGCCAGAGACGCTCTGAAACAACCACCAGGGCAAACCACGCAATCCAGGACCACGGGTTGGAGGCACTAGGTACTGTTGGGGAGAAAAACAACGCCAAGGTAATGCCAAAGAGCAAAACCGCACTTGGGTTGGGTTTCTTTTTCCACATAAGCGAGGGTCCCAGATAGAACTCGACAACCGGAGGCCACTCCTCCGTTCTCCTTAGGTTTCGGCCATATCCCCCGGATTCTTGAGGAATCGGAGCTTCTTGGAAAATATGAGGTTTAGTGAGGGTTCATCGCCCGCTAGGACGGAAGGCTCGCCTGCGAGTCGCTGGGCCTGAGGCGGAATCCAGGGATTTTAGGCGGTGGAAGCCCGGGAGGCCTCCGCCACATGGCAGGCCACCCAGTGGTCGGAGCCGACATCGGTGAGAGTCTGCTCGCGCTCGGAACAGCTGGGCTGAGCTTCGGGGCATCGGGGGTGAAACGGACATCCGCTAGGCGGGTTGGCCGGCGAAGGAACGTCTCCCGTCAGCACAATGCGATCTTTGCGCTGAGTTGGATCGAGAACGGGGACCGCAGAGAGAAGCGCCTTGGTGTAGGGGTGGGTTGGGTTTTCATAAAGCGCATCCCGATCGGCAAGCTCTACGATCCGCCCCAAGTACATGACGGCAACCCGATCACTGATGTGCTCGACCACGTTCAAGTCATGGGCGATGAACACATAGGTGAGATCAAGACGCTCCTGAAGATCTTTGAGCAAGTTCACAATTTGGGCCTGCACAGACACGTCGAGAGCACTGACCGGTTCGTCACAGATAATGAGCGTCGGTTCCACCGCTAACGCCCGCGCAATACCAAGACGCTGGCGCTGGCCACCGGAAAACTCGTGGGGATAGCGGCGAGCGTGGTAGGAAGAGAGGCCCACCATTTCCAAGAGCTCCTGAACTCGCTTGTCCGCCGCGTCGCCCTTAGCGATGCCGTGAACGCTCAAGGCTTCTTTGAGCATGGACTCCACCGTCATGCGAGGGTTCAGACTGGAATAGGGATCCTGAAAAATGATCTGCATCTCTTTACGCATGGTGCGCATTTCGGGAGGGCTGAGATTAGCGATGTCGATGCCGCGGTAACGAATGGACCCGGCGGTGGGCTCGAGCAGACGCAGCATGACGCGTCCCAAAGTGGACTTACCGCACCCGGACTCCCCTACCAACCCCAGAGTTTCACCGGGCTTCACTTCCAGGTGAATTCCGTCAACCGCCCTCACGGCACCAACCACCTGATTCAAAAGACCCTTACGAATGGGAAAGTGCTTTTTGAGCGCATCGACTTCAATTAGAACACCGTCTTTGGGTTTCTCCCGATTCAGAGCCCGGGCCCGGTCTCGAACCATGGCTACGGTTAAGGGAGGCCGGGCGGTGTTGTAGATCAGATGAAAGGCCATCCAAACAAGGAGTCCAACTCCAAGAGCCAGAGCCGGCGACATGCCGAAGAAGTTGAGCCATTCCAGGGAGAGCGCAGCCAAAAGTGCCAGCACGCCCCACATCACAGAAGGATTGAACCCACGGACCGTGGCGTCGACAAAAGTGTTCAGCCCATAGAATCCGAAAACGCCAAAGGGAAGGATCCAGAAGTAGGCTTCGGCCGGATTCCGACCCGCTTCAAACAGAAGCCGCTTGGATCGGCTTAAAAGCGCGAGGCCAATTGCAATGGATAGGCCATGAAGAATAATGATGAGTTCGAGCACTTAGAAACCGACTCCTTCTTGGCGTTGGGCGGGGACTTCTCGCCACTGATGACATCGAACCATCTGCCCCGCCTCGGCTTCTTCGAGAACCGGGGGCTCTTCAGAACATTTCGCTACCGAGAATGGGCAACGGGGGTGAAAGGCGCACCCTTTGGGAAACTGGGTCGGAGGTGGGACCGTGCCCGGAATTACCGAAAGCTTTTCTTTGCGTTCTTCCATAGAAGGCATGGATTCAAGAAGACCGATGGTGTACGGATGCTTCGGCTCCTTAAAAAGTTTGTATACGTCGGTGTACTCCACCACCTTGCCCGCGTACATCACCGCAACGCGGTTGGCGTTTTCCGCCACCACCCCAAGATCATGGGTGATCAGCACGATGGCCATGTCGAGTTCTTGTTGCAGTTTCCGGAGCAGATCCAGGATCTGAGCTTGGATGGTGACGTCGAGGGCGGTTGTGGGCTCATCGGCAATGAGTACATTCGGGTTGCAGGACAAGGCCATCGCGATCATGACACGCTG
>JABDJR010000103.1 GCA_013003415.1 Candidatus Eiseniibacteriota bacterium
GTGATGGGTCGGCCGAAGAACAAGAGACGGCGTCCGCCGGATAGTGGGGGCTTGAAGTGAGCGAAGTTCTTCCTGTTTACGGTACTGCGATTGCAATTGGGTTGTTCCATGGCGTTGAACCTGGGCACGGTTGGCCCATCGCAGCTGTCTTTGCTTTGAATAAGCGGAGGCGCTGGGTGTACGGGATCTGGGCGGCGGTGATTCTTGCGGTGGCGCACCTCGTGTCATCGTTTGCGGTGGTCGCAGCCTATGCCCTTGCAAACCAGTTCATTGATTTGGATGGGTTGAGTTGGATGCACCTGGTTGCTGGGGGATTACTCGTTGCCATGGGTCTTCGTCAATGGTTCGCGGGACACACCCATCATCATGGTGACGGCCATTCACATGGCGACGGCGGAAAGGATGAACCCCGCGACCTGCTTGCCTTGGCCGGCTTCGCCTTCGCCTTGGGTTTTGTCCACGAAGAAGAGTTCGCCATCATTGCTTTAGCCGTGGGGAAGACCAATCCTTGGGGACTCATGGCGGCCTATGCGGGGGCGGTTGCGCTTAGCCTTGTTTTGTTGACGATGGCGGCGATTGCAGCCATGAACCATTTTGAATCCCATGTTCATCGGCTTGAACATGCCCTGCCTAAGATCAGCGCAGCTCTTCTCGTTGCCATGGGTCTCGCCTACATGTTTAAACTGGTTTAAGCTTCCCGTGAAGCTTCTACTGGGAGTTGTTCGCTTCCGAGGCCGCCACCTTCGTTCCCACAAGGCTATCCAAATCCACGGCGGCCGGAACTGGCTCAAAGAGAACGGCTACCAGCGCCAGAAATAAGCACCTCGGGGAGGACGAGGAGAGAACATGCCTGAGGGCCCGGAGATCCGGCTTGCCGCCGATGCGGTGGCCAAGGCGATTGAAGGTCATCGCGCCGAAAAAGTGGAGTTTGGGCTGCCTTATCTACAGGAGTTCGAAGACACACTAAGCGGCCGCAAGATCCAATCCGTTTCCAGCTGGGGCAAGGCGATGCTGATTCGCTTCACCGGCGGGTGGACGCTTTACAGTCACAATCAACTCTACGGAAAGTGGTTTGTACGGCGGCGGGACAATTTCCCCAAGACGGGGCGTCAGCTTCGCGTTGCCATCCACAATAAGACCCACTCAGCTTTGCTCTACAGCGCTTCCGAAATCGAAGTGCTGCGCGAAAGCAAACTCACCGAACATGCCTACTTGGGGAAGCTTGGTCCTGACATCCTCGACCCCAAGCTTCGCCCCGCGTCTATTGCCAAGCGTCTTCATCAGAAGCCGTTTTTGGGTCGAAGTCTTGGCGCGCTGTTTCTGGACCAAGGTTTCTTGGCCGGGGTCGGGAACTACTTGCGATCCGAGATGCTTTTTGAAGCCGGTCTGCTGCCCGCGCGCAAGGCCAAGGAGCTGGACGAGGCAGAAACGAAGCGGCTTGGAAAGGCGGTCCGGCTGATCGGCAAGCGGGCTTACGAGCAGAAGGGCATTTGCGTCGATTTAGGTTCCTTTAAGAAGTATCGCGAACTAGGAGAGCGCCGGGGAACCGCGCGCTATTCGGTCTTCGCACGCCAGGGAAGATCGTGCAGAGCCTGTGGCAATTCCATCGCCAAGCTCATGGTGGCCGGTCGGCGGCTTTATCTCTGCGACTTTTGTCAGATCTAAAGTGGGCGAATGTGGGTACCCGCGCCAGAAGCAGGGTTCAATAGCCTCAACCTGAAGGCCTGGGGCGGGACTGCCCCAGGTCTCGGTGTATCGGACCCAGCCTGCTATACTATTCCGCTCGCTTTAGACCCCAGTTTCAAGGAGCAGGAAGAGCATGGCAAAGAGCGTCGTCAGTGTAATCAAAGCATCCCCCGAAAGCGTCCTCGAGGACGTGGGGAAAGCCATGAAGGCGGCCAACGTCACCGAGTTCATCAAGCCCGGTAACGACACCTGCCTTAAGATCAACATCACTTGGCATCTCTACATGCCTGGCACCTCGACCACTCCGTGGCAGCTCGAAGGCACCATCCGCCATCTCATTGAGAATGGGCACAGCCCCGACAGTCTTTGGGGTGTTCACAACGACACGGTAGTGGTGGACTCGCGCGATGGCGAGGTCAACAACAAGGTGCTTCCTGTCTGTAAGAAATACAACACCAAGTGCACCTACCTGAATGACGACGATCAGGAGTGGCTCGAGTACACCAAAACCGACAAGATGCTGGTCCTTCCGAAAGTGTTTGAGAAAAGCGGCATCCGCATTCCGAAGTTCCTGGTGGGGAAAAACATCATTCACATGCCCACGGTGAAGACTCACGTTTTTACCACCATCACCGGGGCCATGAAAAACGCCTTTGGTGGTTTGCTTCATTTTGATCGTCACTGGACCCACGCCGTGATCCACGAAACCCTCGTGGACCTACTCCGCATCCAGAAAGACATTCACCCGGGTGTGTTTGCCATTACCGACGGTATTTACTGCGGCGACGGTCCCGGTCCCCGGGCCATTCGCCCCCACGTGAAGGGCTACTTCTTAGCCAGTGGCGACCAAGTGGCGATTGATGCGATCAGCGCCAAGATGATGGGCTTTGATCCCATGACCATTCCCTTCATTCGCATTGCTCATGAGCAGGGATTGGGTTGCGGCGATGTTCGCGATATCGACGTGCAGGGCGAGG
>JABDJR010000108.1 GCA_013003415.1 Candidatus Eiseniibacteriota bacterium
GGGTGGCGAGCGAGGTAGGCCTTAAATCCGGCTACGGTCTTGAAGCGACGACCCGAGTAGGGGTGGTAGTAGATGTAGCCAACCGGGCAAGCGTTGGCAAGGGTCAGGTTCAACGCTGCCCCACCAAAGTGGATCCCGAAAGAGGCATTGAAAAAGTAAGGCGTCGAGGCGTAGGTAAACACCTTGGCACCTACCGTCCATTTCGGACGCACCACCACTGTCTTCTTCACTTTCACCGTAGGTTTCACAACAACTTTCTTTTTCACGACCACGGTTTTGCCGGGCTTCTTGACGACCACTTTCTTTTTTACGGTGGTCTTCTTGCCGGACTTCTTCACCACCACCGTTTTGCCTGCGTAGGCGTTGGTCATGGTTGGCATCGTGCACGCAAAACTAATCCCTGCTAACAGGGCGACGCGAATCAGTGAATCTCGATAGGACCGTTTCATCTTCTTAAGCCTCCAAAAAAAACTTTGTTTCACTTCTGCCGGTCGCCCGGCCACTTCCCCACGCAATCAACCACCCTATTTGCAGGCACCGTGCCAGGGGCGGGGCCAAAGCGGTTTTGGGTGGCTAAGTTGCTTCCGGACAGTCTTTTGTCGCGCTAGGGGGGATGGAGGTGGGGGTGGAGGAAGTCTCAGGAGTTGTGGGCTGTGTACCGTGAGGGTCACCGGGTGTGATGACATCGGACAACAACGAGCGTGTCTATTCGAGCAAGGACTACTGAAGCTGGGGTAATGAACCTGGGGCAATGAAGCCCAAAGAAAAAGGGCCCGGCGCACTTGGCACCGAGCCCTTAAACCGGCAGCAGACTAAATCAAGGTTCTCTACTGAGAATTTCCAAAGGTAACCTTCACGCGTCCCCATGAGGTTCTTTCAACCGGAAGCCCCACATCCCACATCTTGGAGGTTTCCGCCTGAGTCATACCGGCACAGGTCTCGCCCATAATGAGGGTTTGGCATCCGGACCGAATCCAGGTGAGGCCGACCGGAATGGTGTACGACGTGGTCACGGTAATGATGTCGTTCCCCATGTTGTTGCCGACGTACTGGTACGTGGCCTTACCGAGGGCATTGGTCATGACCGTAGTCATGCCCGGGTTGGCGCCGGTGATATCGATATCGACACTGACCCCGTCCATGGGCTGGTTGTTTTGGTCGTTCACGCAAATGGTGACGGTGACCGTGTCACCCGGATCGCAGATGGGACTGCTGGGATCGACGGTGACAAAGGTTGGGGTTGGTGGCACGGTGGCGGTAAGCGCCGCAGCAATAATGTCGCGGGCGGCATCGAAGACGTCGGGAGGGGTTCCCCCTACCGAGATGTCGAGGCCGTCACTGAAGTGCCAGATGGCCAACTGAACCGCGGCCGCCTTCTTGTTTGCATCGAGCGGTAAGGCGGGGGCTCCGGGAACGGTTGGATAGTGGTTCTCAAGAATCCAAATGATTTCCTGGGAAGTTACATCCGGCCCCTGATCGAAGCACTCGGGGAAACACAAAGGCTGGGTCATCTCGACGCAGTAGACCTCGAAGGGTCCGTTGCCATCGATGAAAGCCTTGAAGGTTCCCGCGTAGCTGGAGCTATCGGGGAGGTTTCCATGAAAGACGTTGGTACCGGTATCAATCAGGTCGATGGGATCGGTAGCGGTGAAGCAGGCTTCGGAAGCGATGGCCTCTGATGTAAACGCTGCTCCCATGAGGCCAAGGGCAAGAACAGCTGTGAGCGCGCGCGTAGCAATTTTATGCATGGTGATCTCCTGGTGTGGGACAGACAGGCGGCATGCAGGTCCTCTCAATTAGACGGCCAGCCCACCCCAATGTAACAGAAGAAATCATCGAATTTCGCTCAATTTCAAACTGTACCCAACCTCTTACTCTTTATGGCTTTAGCGCGAATCATCCCGGGTTGGTAAGATGCGAAGAGTCTTTTCAGGTCTCGGTCCTTCACTTCTTCGAATTGTGTGTCCACTAGGGGGGAACTATGAAGCTTGTCTTGGGAGCCATTCTGTCCGGTGTTGTTCTGATGATTTGGGGGTTTATTTTCTGGGCGACGCCCATTAGTGCACCAGCTTATCAGCACACCCCTAACGCAGAAGTTTTGGGCGAAGCCCTCCTCACCCATTTGCCCGCGGACGGAACTTACATTTTCCCCGACATGCAAGGCTTGGAGGAGTCCGAGTTCATCAAGCGCCACGAAGCCGGTCCCTTGGCCACGATTCACTTTCGAAGCGCTGGGGTTACCGCCATGGAACCCATGGTCTTCGTGAAAGGCTTCCTCCACTACGTGGTCACGGCTCTCGTGCTTGGCATCCTATTGACCTTAGTGGGCGTGGGCGGTCGTACTTACGGATCCAAAGTCATGATCATCTTTGTTGCCGGGTTAGCGGCTATGATCTGGTCGGGCCTCACCGAAACCATTTGGTTCTATCACCCCATGCCGTATCACATGGCTCAAATTGTTTATGGATTGGTGTCGTGGTTGTTGATGGGTCTTGTTTTGGGCGCGTTTATCAAGGCGAAGCGATAGAGCGGAGAGAGTTCAATGGACTTGTTGTTGGAAAGAATCGGTGGATCAGACTGGAACCCTTACTTGGTAGCGGGGGCAATCATTGTCCTTTCGTTGATTGTAGCCAAGCTAGTGGACCTGGTTTGTTCGGGCATTCTGCTTCGCCTAACTCGTAAGACGAAGACCAACATCGACGACCAAATTATCAGCGCTCTACACCGCCCCGTGTTCTCCACGGTGGTTTTTGGCGGGCTCTATCTTGCCGGAACGCAACTTCCTATGGGGTCACGCCCCCTGGC
>JABDJR010000133.1 GCA_013003415.1 Candidatus Eiseniibacteriota bacterium
TGCTAGCGCTCTACATCCTTGGCTTCACTTTGAATTGGTTCCCCATGGGCCACGCCTACAGTGAGTATGTGACCCCCGGATTTAGTTGGGAGTTCATTAGCGATGTGTGTCGTCACGCGGTTTTGCCGGTTGGGACGGTTGTGTTGGCCACGCTTGGGGGTTGGCTCTTGTCCATGCGAAACGTCATGATTGGTGTCCTAGGTTCGGACTATGTGGTGCTGGCCCAAGCCAAAGGTTTGAAACCATCGCGCGTGGTTCTCCGTTATGCGGCCCGGAACGCGCTTCTCCCGAATGTCACCGGTTTCGGTATGGCCTTGGGCTTTGTCATCGGTGGTTCGTTGCTTACGGAAATTGTTTTTTCTTATCCCGGTCAGGGTTATCTGCTGGTCCAGGCAGTTCGGAATCAGGACTATCCACTGATGCAGGGCATTTTCCTTGCTATTACCATGGCTGTCCTTGGTGCAAACTGGTTGGTTGACCTGGTGTACCTGTGGCTCGATCCAAGAACACGGGAGACAAGCTCATGAGTCAGGTACAAGGTTCTGGAGTCGGTCTATGGATTGCGGCCATCAAGCGCGACAAGAAGGCACGCATTGGTGCAATCATTCTGGGAGTCTTTCTTTTCATCGCGATCTTTGGGCCCTGGTTGGTTGAGGATCCCGATGCATTGGTTGGAGTGCCCCTTCAGCCGCCGTCTTCCGCGCACTGGCTCGGAACCACAGGGCAGGGCCAGGATGTTCTAGCTCAAGTGGTAGTTGGAACCCGCGTGTCTTTAACCATTGGCTTTTGTGTCGGCATTGGCGTGGTTTTGATTGGGGCTCTGGTCGGGATCACGGCGGGGTATCTGGGCGGGAGAGTCGATGCGTTTCTCTCCCTCCTGTTTAACGTGTTCTTGGTGATTCCGGGGCTTCCGCTAGCCATTGTGATCGCGGCCTATTTGCCATCGGGGCCATTTACTCTGGCCGTGGTGCTCATTGTTACCGGGTGGGCATGGAATGCTCGGGTGTTGCGAGCGCAAACCTTGACCCAACGCAAACGCGATTTTGTAGCTGCTGCTCTCGTCGCGGGGGAGTCTAAATTCCGCATTGTCACTCGCGAGATTCTCCCTACCATGACCTCTCTACTGGTCGCTCAGGTAATTGGAAGTACGGTGTACGCCATTGGCGCTCAAGTGGGTCTTGAGTACTTAGGTTTGGGAGATGTCTCGGCCTTTACTTGGGGTACCAATCTCTATTGGGCTCAAAACGATTCCGCTCTGCTCACCGGAGCCTGGTGGACCTTCGTTCCCACCGGTCTTTGCGTGGCCCTTGTCGCGTTCGGTTTGACCATGCTCAATTCCGGGTTCGATGAAATTACAAACCCCAGACTTCAACTTGAACGGGCTTGGCGAAAGTACCTTACCCGCAATAAAACAGAAGCGACCCATTCAACTCCGGTGGTGATTACCAATGACTAAGCCTGTGCTGTCAATTCAGAATCTCTCTGTGGACTATGTCACCGATGATGGCCCGGTTCGAGCCATCGATAATGTGAGCCTCGATGTCATGCCGGGAGAGATTCTGGGCGTGGCCGGAGAGTCGGGAAGCGGCAAGACCACCCTGGCGAAGGCGATCATGAGAATTCTGCAGCCTCCCGCGGTGATTAGTGGGGGACGGGTTCTTTTCGAAGACAAGGATCTGCTCCAACTCGACGAAGAAGGTCTACGCCGGTTGCGATGGACGCGTATGTCCATGGTTTTCCAAAGTGCCATGGATGCCCTGAATCCTGTGATTTCTATTGGGGAGCAGATCGTGGACACCATGAAGGTGCACACCGATTTCAACTCGTCCCAAGCCCGGGATCGAGCCGTGCATCTCTTGGAGATGGTAGGCATACCCGGCGATCGTATCGATAGTCATGCGCATCAGCTCTCGGGTGGAATGCGTCAGCGTGTGGGAATCGCGCTCGCCCTTTGTCTTGAGCCGTCATTGGTCATTCTGGATGAACCCACCACAGCCCTCGACGTCGTGGTGGAAAAAGAGATTCTGGGTGAGATCAAGGAGCTTCAGAACAAGCTTGGCTTTAGCGTGATGTTCATTACTCACGACTTAGAGCGTATGTTGCAAGTCTCAGATCGAGTGGCTGTGTTTTACGCGGCTCGTCTGGCGGAGATCGGGCCCGCCAAAGGTTTGAGGGACAACCCCCAGCATCCTTACACACAGGGTCTGCTGAAAGCCTTCCCTTCGATTGCGCCTGGGGCACGTACGCCGGAAAGTATTCCTGGATCGCCACCCAGTCTGCTCAGTCCGCCCTCGGGATGTCGCTTTCACCCGCGATGTTCGCAGGTGGTCGATGCTTGCAGTCAAACGCGCCCCATAAGAACGGACCTTGGTCCAGGGCATGCGGCCGAATGTCATTTGTTGTCCCAAGAAACCGGGGCCGCTACTTAAGCAAGACACTGACTTGATTAAGGCACTTACTTAATCAAGACAATCCGGTTTGTTTCGAGCACCTTCGAAGTCTGATATCGAAGATGGTAAACCCCGGCTGCCACGCGTTTCCCCCAATTGCTCTTTCCGTCCCAGGTCACGGTATAGGTCCCGGCATTCTGAGTTCGGTTCAGAAGCTTGCGTACCACGCGCCCCTGACTGTCAAAGATGGTGAGAGCGACGGCGTCAGTCTGCTCCAAGGTGTATTGAATCTGAGCGCGTGATGCGAAGGGGTTGGGGGAGACTTGACTCAGACGAGCGAAGGATTGGGTGTCCTGGTCGGGAAGCCCCACCGTAGTTTGTTCGGGAACAAAACGAAACTCGGCAAACACAGCTTCCTGGTTGGATGCCGGAGTTCCGCTGAGCTTCCAGAGATTCAAATGAACACGCGGTTGTTCATTGCGGGAAATATGGACGCCGTTGTAAGTCCAGCTGTGGATCATGTTGGCTGGCGATTCGTCATCGGGGCCCCCGCGCCAACTCCTGAATTCAACCACATCCGGAGTCCAACGGAAGGCATGACTTGAGAGTTCGTTCACGGCAAAGGTCGCGTCGAAGCGATCAATATTGCCCGCCCACCAGTCGTAGGGTTGAACCACAAACTGACCAATATCATCTAGAGGATTTCCCCAACGACTGAACTCGATATCCATTTCGTTGTAAGCGTTCCACCAGGTTGCCCCCGGATCCCAACAAACCGAGTACTGCCAAAGAAAGATGCCCAATACAACTTGAGGATCAAGAAGATCGATCTGACCTTTGGTGGTAAAGATGTAATCTCCGTAACCAAGGGGATCTTCAAGCACAACTTCCGTACTGTTCCAAGTGCTTCCGATGTCCTGACAAGTCAGGTGAAGATTGCCGGAACCGTCGACCGACACGCAGGCGGCGGTGTTGCAAAATTGGTTCGGGCCGGGACCATAAAACCCAGGCCCCTTCACCCGCCAGTTGTAACCGCTAAAGGCAATGGTTTGACCGCTAGGAAAGTCGATCCATTGGAAGTTGTTGATGTTGCCGGAGCCTTGAACAAAGAACGTCGCTTCGTCGTAATAGAAGTCGGGGGTAGGGTCACCCGGTCCCTGAAGGACACCTAGCAGGATTCGCGTGGCCGCGGTTCCGGTTGGGGCAGCCGAGCTGATGACGCTGAACTCTTGAACCACATCGGTTGGAGTGGCGGCCGTGGCAACATCATGAGATTCGTAAGAGATGAGCTGACCTCCGGCGTCCCGCCATTCAACATTGGCGATCGCGCGGGAAGCTCCTCCCAGGGGGTTCACTGCCGTGTGCCATCCTTTGACCGTAATCTCCCACTGCTCTCCAGGGGCGCTGTCGAGTTCTTGCCAGACGGCAGAAAGATCCCAGCTCCCCATGTTCGCGCCGGTCACGCGCGCGGCTTGAGTTCCATGGGTTGCATCGGTGGTTGCACTGACGGGGCCAAATTGATTCCAGCTCGCGAACGCGGAGGCCCCGGAGCCGGCAATCTCGAAACCGGGGTTCGCGAGCATGCATTGCGCAACCGCCAACGTAGAAATGCAGAGCATCGCAACTACCAAACTTGCTGCGATGCTCAGGCATTTCTTTTTCATAGAGGCCTCTGGTTATAGCGCGAGATGAATGTAGGTTCGGATCTCCCACTCATTTCCGTTTTCCGACTCGACCAAAGGATCACAAATCAGATTGCCGGCGGGGTCGGGAACTTCAAGTGGGCAAAACCGAGGGGAGTACTGATCTAAAGAGCGCCAGGTCCCGCGGATACCAATGCGCGTTTGCGGAAAGCTGAACCAGCGAGCCGGTCCAAGGTTCTTTGAGATGTCTCCCATCAACTGAACCGGATAGGTGAGGTTGAAATCTCGGTGGTAGTCGTAGGGACCCCAATCATTGATCTTGGCGAACATGTCAAAGGCCATGGTGCCTACGGCAAGGCGAGAGGAAATACCATAACGGTGAATCAGCCTTGGGTCGTCTCCGACAGGCTCCCCGTTGCCACCATAAATGTTCGCCACCCAACGCGCATTGGGGTTAGAGCCGGAAACTAGTCGCAAGTAGGACTCAAACATGTCGCGGGCTGGTGTTGCGCCACCAAAGGCGAACGCGGTTGAGCCATCGTCCAGGAGCCCGGTGGCAGCATCTTGGGTAGTGTGGAGCTTCCGATAGACGAGGCCCAGGGTGGCGGCCAAGGGCGCGTCTTCTCGGATATCGTTGTCCCATTGAAACAGCCAAGTTGCCGGGGTGGGGTCGTAAGTAAGCATCAGCTCGAGTCCGGTTGTTTCCCTATTGCTACGAACAGCAAAAGGGTCATCGAAAACGGAAACGTTTCGTTTGCGACCGGGAGCTGGAGCGTCGTTGGGCATGGGACCCACAATGGGCTTTTGATAAAGAAAGTTTGGAGAGATCGTGTATTGGCCAACCGCGTAACGGAGTCCGGTAATCACATTCGCCTGGTTCCCCGAGTTTGAATCGTTGAGCCTGTAGGAGGTATAGGGGAGAACGTTTACCCATCCACCATCCGCCACGAGTCCCATGTAGGCAGCCTGACCCCACCATTGGAGTTTTCCTCTTTGGTAGGTGAGGCGTGCCTTGGCTCCAAAGGCGTCTTTGTCCTTAATCTCATCTTGGAGAATGTTGTAGGTGTCTCCGTCTTTTTCTGCGACTTGAAAGGTCTTGCCGATTTTCGTGTTACCGCCCCAAATGCCGCCCAGTTCAATTCCGAGATTACCGCGGGTGGTCGCAAGAAAAACGGTAGCTTTTCGTGTTTTGGGCACCGGAACGGCAACCGAAGTACTGACCTGGGAGCTAGCGTCTTCAAGATCTTCTTGATAGATGACCGCCGTATCAAAGCTCCCGACCTTCTTTTCTCCCTTGATCAGGAGTGTGGGGTTAGCCCCCCACCAAAGCTCAGGACCCACCGCGAGTTTTAGTCCGGCAAAACTCTTCTTCCCCGTAATCTCAACTCCGAGGGGAGCGTTGCCATTGTAGATATCGATGTTCTCGCCGTAGTTGGCTTCGCGATAGAGACCGAAGAAGTCGCCCTCATATCCCCAATGAAAGTGACCTGTACGATAGAAGCCGTCGAGAATGAAGTGTTTGTCATCCCATTGGATGCTCGCCTGATAGACTTTTACTCGCTCGGTATCTTCGATAGTTACTAGATCAGTGCCTCCAGTAGTATTGGGCACACCATCGATGATTCGCGACCGGCCTCGGTTTTCATAAAAGATTTCGTCGATGGGGTTCACAGGCACATTTCCGAGGACGCTAAGGGAGAGGGTTCCCGTGACGTTTGAGCTTGGATTGGCCTGGATATCGGCGAAGAAAGACTCCATGTGGTCGTAGCCCAGGAAAGACGGATAGTTGGTGCTGCCGTCTGGAGCCTGGTCCGGTGTGCTAACGAGCTTTCCGCCCGTGCTGATGGTCTCGAACTCCAGTCTCATGTTAGAGACTTTCAACTTGTTTCCGCCCTCAAGCGCAGCTTTGTCGCCTCGGGCAGTCAGCACGGCACCCATGGGTGAAATAGAACCAAAGTGCCTTTGAATGGTCTCAAGGTCGGTGTTAGGGGCGTAGGGATCGAGGGTATAGGCTTCACGCAAGGCATAGTAGGCCGCTCGCGGATACACTTCGAAAATGTCTTGGAAGTTGGAAGGGCCCTTCGCACAAATGCCGAACCACTCCTCGTTCATGTTGTTCTCGCCCTGCACGTAGTCGGGATAGCCGCCGTTGGGCCATGAGGCATTGGTGTCATGAATGTCGAGGCGGGTTTCTTGCCCAAACTTCCACCAACCGTCGGACCACTGGAAGGTGAAACCTCCAGCACAGTTTCCGACTTTTCCCTTGCCGTAAGACATTTCGTAGATCTCTTGCCATTGACCCAGGAGGTACCGAGCTTGGGAGTACTGGTCTTCAGATTGGGTAATGGAGTTAAAGGCGTCGCAACCAAACTCGGTGTACACGACGGGAACGCCAAGCTTCTGCTCAACGACTTGGTAAAGATCTCGGGCGGAGATGCCACGATAAACGTTGGTGCCAAAGATATCGAGGGTGGGGCAGTGCTCAGCAATTAAGTCGATGTATTGAACGTCGCCGTTCGCAATACTTACGGGGTGGTTGGGGTCAGCGTCTTGAATGGCCTCAGTAATTTCGCCATAAAGGGAATAGAGATGTTTGGCCCGAGCGGCATGTCGCTCACCCTCGGGGAGGGCTTCAATCTCGAAGGAGCTCCAGGAAAGACCATAGTTGTTCTCGTTCCCCAGGAGCCAATATAGAACTCCGGGGACATCTTTGTAGTTCTCAACCATGGTCAGGATCTCGGCCTTAACCGCCTCGCGGAACACTGGATCGGAGTAGTCGACAACCGGAACCCATGTCCCGTCGATCAAGAAACCATAGCGACCCATGGTGTGATTCATCATGGTGTAGATGCCGTACTCTTCGTAGATGTAGGTCACCCACTTGGGCGGTATACCGTCGAACTGTCGGATGGCATTGCAACCCATGGCCTGCAGGAGCTGCATTTCCTTATCCAGAGCAATCTTGATGATATCGTCCGGCTTGGAGAACAGGTTGAAAGAATAGTTCGTGCCAATGGGGATGTAGCCCCAGTTCATGCCGAGGACAAAGAACTTTTCTCCGTCGACCGTGATGTAGTGGCCGTCGTCGTCTGAAACCACCTTCGTTACGGTGCTTTGAGCAAAAGCCGTACTAGAAAGCAGAGCAAGACACATCGCCAGGATCGGAACCAATGCGAAAAACTGAGCGCGCTTGGTAAAACCGTTCTTCATCAAAACCACTGAAACCCCCTGAATTGCTG
>JABDJR010000137.1 GCA_013003415.1 Candidatus Eiseniibacteriota bacterium
AGTCCGCCCTCAGCACCCCATCGCCGCCGGGGTCTATTTCTTGTATATCCAAGCCGGTGAGTACCGCGATATACAAAAGTTGGTGAACTTGCCATGAACCTCCGAAAACTAATTCTTTGCCTTGGAACGGTCCTGCTGTTTACGCAGGGCGCGGTTGCCGATACCCAGAGCCCTGAAACATCACCCACGGTTGTGCATTACCAGGGACGGTTTACCGACCCGGGGGGCATTGCCCTAGACGGTCCGGTGAGTCTCCGTTTCCGTCTTTACACGGCCTCCAGTGGTGGGGGATCGCTGTGGAGTGAAGAGCACCCATCCGTGAACCTGAATGAAGGGGTAGGAAGTGTTCTCCTGGGAAGTTTGAATGCGTTTCCGGCCAACGCCTTCACGGGGACCGAACGCTATCTCGAGATCGAACTCGACGACGAGACCCTGTCGCCAAGGCTGCGCATTGCGGCGGTTCCCTATGCCTTCGAAGCGGGTGCCCTCGATGGGAAAACGGCCGCCGATTTTGATAGCGCGGGGGCTGCCTCGAGTCTTGCCGAGAGCTTGGTCCAGGGCGACACCACCCCTCCAAACCAAGGGACAAACTTGGTGCACTGGGAAAACCTCACCGGAGTTCCTGAGGGCTTTGCCGACGGGGTAGACGAGGGTTCTCAGCTCCCAAACCATTCCGAGCTTCCGGGATTGCTTGAAGATGATCACACGCAATACCTTTTGCGGCTGCAGGCCGCCACCGGAGACGCCACGCCTCCCAACACCGGGGCCAACCTTTTGCACTGGGATAACCT
Organism: Candidatus Eiseniibacteriota bacterium; assembly: GCA_013003415.1. Classification (GTDB taxonomy): domain Bacteria; phylum Eisenbacteria; class RBG-16-71-46; order JABDJR01; family JABDJR01; genus JABDJR01. The sequence goes on from JABDJR010000137.1 coordinate 792, forward strand.
GGTGGGAGTGCCCGACGATTTTGCCGATGGGCGCGACGCCGTGTTTTCGGGAAACCTCGGATCCCTAACCACAGAAGATATCGAAGACAGCACGCTCACCGGAATTGATGTGGCAACCCGAGGCCTCGAGGGAATCAATCTGGCCCTAGGCACGGTGAGTGGTTCTGAAATTGCTCTGGAAACGATTGATGGCGATCACATTCTCGACGATGGAATCCGCTCGGCCGATATTCTCGATGGGACTCTTCGCTCCGAGGATTTTGACGACGGTTCGGTTGTAGAAGCAAGCCTTGCCGATGGCGCCGTCACCTCGGCCAAGATTGCCGATGGTAGCGTGGCTCCCGAAGATCTCTCCTTTGCTACCGGTGATATCACCGGCGTGTTCGCCGGCGCGGGGTTGAATGGGGGATCGGTTGATGGAGATGCCACGCTCTCCGTTTCTACCGGAAGCGGGATTACCATCACCGGAAACTCAGTGGCGCTTTCTCCCTCTTATGTTTCCGGCAGCGCCTATGACGGACGCTTTATTTCGCGTTCCTCGCCAAACTGGGTGCCCACGACCGGAGCGGTGGCTGTTTCCGGAGCTGCCTTCAACCCCGCTTCAAACACGGGCAAGTTTAGAGTGGCTGCGGGCGAAGGGTATTTGTATATCGACTCCGCGGACAACTCCGGGGCAGAAGATGAGTTCACGTCTCCGATTCAGCTTCCTCACGGGGGGCTCATTACCGGTTTGTATGCCTCCTACTGGGATAACTCAGGCGGGTCTCTTGAGGTCTCTCTGTGGAGAGCCCGGCAAGACGGCTCGAGTGTCCAAAGGATCGCCTCCATCACAAGCTCGGAACAGCAGGCAAGTTGGACGACCGCCTTTGACATCACGATCTCGCAGAATTCCATCGACAACATTGAGTTTGTCTATTGGCTGGTGGCCGACTTTCCCACCACACCACAGGGCATTAACCTCCGGCTCTTGTCAGCGCGGGTACAGTACACCGTGACCGGTCCTCAATAGGAGGAAAGCATGAAGAAGACAGATTTTCGGAAAGCCGCAATTGCTTTTCTCTTTTGTATGGTGGTCATGGGACAGGCACATTCCCAAAAACAAGAGACGCCGTGGAACACCTCAAAGCAAGATGTGGGTTTCGCTGCGGTGCCGGTTGATGCTCCAGAAACCATCCACTACCAAGGGAGGTTCACCGACCCGGGCGGCGTTCCCCTCGACGGGCCCGTGAACCTAACGTTCCGACTTTTTACTGCCGACATTGATGGGGCCAATCTATGGACAGAGACCCACACCTCCGTGACCTTAAACGAAGGTGTGGCCACCGTGCTGTTAGGTTCCCTGGCCAGTTTTCCCGAAGATGCTTTTACAAGTCCGGCGAGGTTCATCGAAATTGAGATCGACGGCGTGGTGTTGGCACCCCGGCTGCGGCTTTCGAGCGTACCCTTTGCCCTTGAAGCCAATCGGCTCCAGGGAAAATCGGCTAGCGACTTCGAACTCAAGGGTTCGGTTTTGGTTTTATCGATTGGAGACGGCACGCCACCCAACCAGGGTTCCAACCGCGTCCATTGGCAGAACCTGACCGGGGTCCCTGCTGGATTTGTAGACAATGAAGATTCGGGAGCAACCGTCCACGCCGAGTTGGACAGCCTCGAGGCCGACGATCACCCGCAGTATCTCTTGCGAACGGAAGTCATGGTTTCCGACAGCTCACCGCCTAACCAAGGGTCGAACCAGGTCCATTGGGACAACTTGGTGGGTGTTCCCTCGGGCTTTGCCGACGGCGCTGACAATATGGGAGCTGGGGGAGAGGTGGATCACGGAGAACTGAAAGGTTTAGAGGACGACGATCATCCTCAGTACGCCACCGATCAGGATTTGGATGATCATGCGGCAGCCTCAAATCCCCACCCTCAGTATGCTCTCGATGCCGACCTTTCCTCCCACACCGAGAACCCTTCCGCGCACCATGAAAAAACCACCAACGCTTCCGAACTAACCGCCGGATTGCTCGATCCGGAACGATTGGGAAACGGAATCATTGACAGTCTTACCATCAAGGATGGATCCATTTCGCAGGCTGATCTCAAGCCGGGGATTCTTGACGAACTCACCTTGGGACCTGGATCGGTAACCGATACCAACTTAGCCGCCGACGCGGTTACAACCACCAAGGTTGCGAATGAGGCTATTACGGCAGGGAAGCTAGCGCCCATGTCAGTGGACAGTACGAAGGTGATCCACGGAAGTATTGGAACCGACGAAATCCAAGATGAGTCGCTCACATCGGGAGATCTTCTCAACGAAACCGGGGTGGTTTTCTTTAGTGACGGATCCAACCAAGCCCTCGCCGATACGGTCACCGATCTTGGTTCGACCACCATTACGTGCCCGGGAAGCGGATGGATTTTGGCGAGGGCAACCATGCAGAGTTGTGTTTTGCCGGGGGCCTCTCCCGCTGACAACACGGTTCGCTTGTCGGTGGGTCTAAACCCAGACGACCTAGATTCAAGCTCTGAGGTCTTCTACCAGGTGCGCGCGAGCGCAGGAGCGACTTTTTGTAACGGCTTATCAGCCCAGCGCCTGATTCCAGTTTCTGCCGGGGCCACCACCGTGTGGGTGACCGGTTTCGGCGGCGGCCCGGACTCCAAAGAGGTGAGTCGGGTCACGCTCTCCCTCATCTACATCAGTACCGAATACAACTAGGGGAGCTTTCCCTCTGCCCCAGACAGGCGAGACCGGTCCTTCACCTGGATACCGATCTCTGCCTGGAGTATACTTTCAGGCTTCATTTTAGCGATGCTTGCTGGACTCAAGTAGAGGTTGCCGATGTCAAAAGCCCTAAGCACTCAAGAGATTCGAGATCAATTCACAAAATTCTTTGTGGAGCGGGAGCATCGGCGTGTGTCGAGTTCCCCGCTGGTTCCTGCAGATGATCCCACCCTATTGTTTACGTCCGCAGGCATGGTGCAATTCAAGGCTATGTACGCGGCCAAAGGCGATCTTGAGTACCGCAGGGCCACCACCGTCCAGAAGTGTTTTCGTGCCACCGATCTGGAGCAAGTCGGGCAAACACCGCGTCACCTAACCTTCTTTGAAATGTTGGGAAACTTCTCCTTTGGTGACTACTTCAAGCGTGAAGCGATTCATTGGGCGTGGGAGTTCATCACGGAAGTGCTCGAGATGGACACGGAGGGCCTTTGGGTCACGGTTTATCTAGAAGACGATGAAGCCTACGATATCTGGCACAAAGAAATCGGAGTCCCCACCAATCGTTTGGTGCGCTTGGGTGACGAAGACAATTTCTGGGGTCCGGCTGGAGCCAGCGGCGCCTGCGGGCCTTCCAGCGAAATCTATATGGATCTGGGCGAAGCCAAGGGCTGCGGCGGCAAGGAATGTAAACCGGGTTGTGATTGCGACCGATTCCAAGAATTCTGGAACTTGGTATTTCCCCAGTATGACCAAGCTCCCGATGGGTCCCGGGCACCGCTTGCCAATCGCGGTATTGACACGGGAATGGGTCTAGAGCGGCTCGCTCAACTTCTTCAAAACGTCGATTCTGTTTTCGAGACCGACGGGTTCCGACCTATTCGTGATGTTGCTATGGATCTTATCGAATTCGACCTGGATCAGGAGAAGCACCGCACGACGCTGAACATTCTCACCGAGCACGCCCGCTCCGTAACCATGTTGTTTCATGAGGGCGTGTACCCAAGCAACGAAGGACGCGGCTACGTGGCCCGGCGAATTCTGCGACGGGCGGTTCGCAGGGGCAAGATGATGGGGCTGAACGAGCCCTTCCTCTACAAGCTTACAAGTGCTGCCATCGATAGTCTGATTGAGGCCTATCCCGAATTGGCAGAGAGTCGAGATCGCATTGCCAAGATGTGTAAGGCTGAGGAATCTCGCTTCTTTGAAACTTTGGAAACCGGGCTCCGCCGGTTTGAAGAGCTCGTGCAGAAGACCAAAGCCGAGGGCTCCACGGAACTGAACGGGCGAGATGTGTTCACCCTTTACGACACTTTTGGGTTTCCGGTCGACATGACCGAGGAGATGGCAGCCGAACAAGGGTTCACCCTGGACACACCCGGCTTCGAGAAAGCGATGGAGGAGCAGGTCGAACGCTCCCGGGCCAACGCCCCTTTCAACAATGATGATCAGGAAGCCGAGCCATGGACCTGGCTTCGCGATGAGAGTGCCAAACATTCCCAGTTCACGGGCTACGACACCTTATCTCTCGATGTCACGGTCGTGGCAAAACGTAAAGTTGGAGATGTTTGGGAGTTCCTACTTGAAAGCACTCCTTTTTATGCGGAAGGGGGCGGGCAGGTTGCGGATCGAGGTTGGCTTCGTTCGGGGGAGAATGAGTTAGAAATTATCGGAGTGCAGAAACGTGGGGGACTGCATCTCCACCGAGCCAAAGTTTCTCGAGGGCAGTTTGAGGGCGATCAATGGACGGCGAGTGTCGATGAGAGTGCCCGACGTTCCACGGAAAGAAACCACACCGCCACTCATTTGCTGCATGCGGCTCTGAAACGCGTGGTCGGTGATCATGTGACCCAAGCCGGTTCCCTGGTGTCTCCCGACCGCTTGCGTTTCGACTTTAACCATTTTTCCGCCCTAACCGAGGCTCAAATCCAAGACATCGAGAATGACGTGAACCGGGCCGTTCTTTCCGACTTTGTGGTTGAGCGGGCTATCACCTCCATGGATGAGGCCCGGGCCTCGGGTGCCGTGGCAATGTTCGGCGAGAAATACGGCGATGAAGTCCGGCAAGTCTTTGTGGCTGGAAGCGGCGCCAAAGAAGTTTCTCGCGAACTCTGCGGGGGATGTCACGTGCGTCGCACAGGAGAGATCGGTTTGTTCCGCATCGTCTCCGAAGAATCGGTTGCGGCGGGTATCCGACGGGTTGAAGCCACGACGGGTTGGAATGCGGTTGCCTTTGATAGGAGTAGCACGGAAACACTGTCTCGCGTTGGGTCGCTGCTCAAA
>JABDJR010000143.1 GCA_013003415.1 Candidatus Eiseniibacteriota bacterium
GCTTCTCAAGCCGCGGGGTCAACATCTCCTGGCTTGAGATCAGAGAGAGTCGACATCGTCCATGGGAGCATGCGTTCTTTCTGGAGGTGGATGGTTACCAGGATTCGCCAGAGGTCAAAGGAGCCATCGACGACGCGAAGGCCCAAGCTGCCCACTTACAACTCCTCGGTTCCTATCCCATCGAACGCTAAAGCGAACGCGATCAAACTATAGAACTCGAAAGCCTTGATCCTGGGTTCCAAAAATCCAAGCCACAATACTTCCGATTTCAATGTCGTCCGCCATATAGCTATGTCGCGTGACCCGACTCGTGGACCAGTCTTCACGCTCGTAAGCAATCTGACTCTCTTTGAGTTTAGCGAAGGTCTCTAACCACCAACGCACGCGAGCTGGGCGAAGATCGACCCAAGTGGCCGCGTACTCCTCGAGGGTGGTCTCGTTAATGGCTACGGTTCGACGGAAGTTGCGGTAGGTGGGTGAGGTGATGAAGGGGCCACGGTAGAGATGTTTCCCATCGGCACAGAGCACGGGGATGCCTATGGAGGTGGCGTAACTTAGAAGCTCGGGATTGCCCTCTACGAATTGGTGCAGATCTTGACTCATCTGTTCTGCCCCCTTGGGCGCGTCACCTTTTTTTAGAATGGCGGCCAAGCCTCCAAAAACTTCCTGGAACAAATGGGCTTCAAAGAGATGTTTCGCAAGATCCGGAGGTCCCAAACGACCTAAGGCAATGGAAGGAACCTCGTGGACGCTTTCCAGTTGTTTGAGTTTTTCGATTGCCGAAGGGCGAAGCAACCCGGCTTTGTAGGTTGAGCTTAAAACCGCAGAATCAATCGCACTGATGACATCTTTTCCGGTACCGATGCCTCGCACTTCCATGACCACAATGTCGGCGATTTCTTCGGGAGTGATGTACTCCATTTGGTCGAGGGAGGTGATGGCCTCAAATTCACCGCGCGTGAACAAACCGTTCTCACCCGTATCAACCAGGGGTACCCGAAGAGAGGCGTCTCCGTTGGCATCAGGAATGGGCTCGTAGGCACGAGCGTCTGGAGTGAGATCGAGTTCCTCTCCAAGGGCAATTTTTAGGGGGCGATAGCGAATGTAGGCTTCTTGTCCCGGCCCCAGGGTGTAGTCCACGCGATCACCGTGGTCGTTTCTCTTGTATTGACGCCCCTTTGCCTCTCGAAACTCAACACCCCGGTAGCCGATGAGAGCCGCAGGTTTAACTTCTTTGATGACCGGGCCACCGGGTGTGCGCCCCATTAAAAACAGCATGCCGGTTTGGGCAAACGCAATCGCAGTCTTATTCAACAGCTGTGGACTTGGTCGTTCTTCGCCGTGGGTGTAGGGAATGTTTAGACCCATGCCGCCGGTTCCGGTAGTACCGATCTTTAGGTACAGCCGAGTCTCACAGTCCGTCATGGCCTTGGTGAGAATCCGACTGTGCAGAATGAGTTGAGGTATGGACATGGAAATGAGCAGGTTCTCGACATCGCGTTCCAAGCTGCGCTCGGCTTCGCCCTGATCCAAACTTGCGCGCACGGCCTGACTGGCGGTGAAAACATCTTGGTAGGAGATACCTGTGGCTGTATTCACGCAATCGACGATGACATCGGGCCGGGTTGTTCTGACTAGCTTGGCAAGGTGCGAGTGTTCGTAGGCACCTTGAAAGTCACGATAGATGTCTTCAAAAAGTTGCTGACGAAGAGATTTATCGCGTCGATCGGGGAGGGGAGGCTCACTTCCCCCTTCCTTGACTTCAACGGGGTCGCCGGGAAGAAATAGGTTCCCGCTGTAGCCTTCGAAAGTGATTTCGGGATAATCCCCCCGCAGCTTCCGGAGGGTCTGGAGGGTTTCGCCGTGAGTGAGGGCAGCGATCACCACGTGTTTGGATTGCTGGCTATCGATGAGCTTTCGAACCACCTGATAGCCCACTAAGCCGCTGCCGCCCAAGATAAGTGCTTTTTGTTCCCATCGACCCATAATTGCCTCCAGCCCATGAATGTCTTGCTCGAATCGAAGGGCCTATTCTAGCTACCGAATTCAGTGTGGTCACCCTCTTGTGGACCCATATTCTTGATAGATAAACTGAATCCGTTTGGATCGTTTCTCTGAAACAGGATACCCTCCAAGTATGCACATTAGAAAAGCTGTTAAAGACCTCAAGCCCTACAAGCCAGGGCGCCCCTTACGGGATCTGGAAGCCTACGGACTGAGTTCCGGGGTCAAGTTGGGGTCGAATGAGAACCCTTTAGGTCCAGCCCCTGAAGTGGTGGAGGCCATTGCCAAAGCCTGTAAGGAAGTGCGGCTCTATCCCGAGCCCGGTGCACCCCTGCTCCGAGAGGCTTTAGCCAAGCGCTATCAGCGCCCGCTCGACACCATCATCACCGGGGCGGGCATCGATGACCTTCTGGATTTGACCCTTCGGAGCATGCTTGAACCCGGCGACAACATCGTCATGGCCAAACCGGGTTTCGTCCGCTACGCGGTTGCCACCCAAAACGCGGGAGGGGAGTGTCGCGAAATCTCGGGGACAGCCCAAGAGCCCTATCGCCACAATCTGGCGGCCATGCTTGAGGCCATCGATGAACGCACACGCGCGGTGGTGGTGGTGAACCCCAACAATCCCACCGGGGCCATGGTGACCCGAAGCGAGTGGGAGAGTTTTTGGAAGCAGGTTCCTCCGTCCGTCCTGACCATACTCGACGAGGCTTACTACGAGTTTGTCGACGATGATCAGTATCCCGACGGTTTAGACTACCTCGACGACGGTCGCCCGCTTCTTGTTTTTCGGACTTTCTCCAAGTGTCATTCCTTGGCTGGTTTGCGAGTGGGTTACGGTATGGGTCCGGCGTCGCTCATCGACTATTTGGATAGGGCGCGTCTTCCCTTTTCTGTGAATCATGTGGCCGCCTGCGCGGCGGTGGCCGCTTTGGAAAGTTCGGACCACGTCGCGCGCACGCGAGCCTTGACCCACCACGAAGTTCCGTTTTTAGCCAAAGCTTTGTCGGAAAGGGGATGGGAGGTGCATCCTAGCTGGGCGAACTTCGTGTTCGCGAGAACGCCGCTTCCGGGAACCCCGCTGGCTCAGGCCCTCCTTCGTCGAGGTTTCATTCTGCGGCCCCTCACCGGCTTCGGGCTGACGGACGATTTCTTCCGGGTGAGTCACGGGACCCGTGAACAGAACGAAGAGTTTTTGCGCGCGCTCGACGCGGTTTCTGCGGAGCTTCCCGTATCGTGACTTTAGCGTCGCGGCCCACCCGAGTTTTACACGACACCCCAACGCTTCCTGGGGACAAATCGATGACCCATCGCGCCTATTTGGCAGCCCTCGTGAGTGAGGGTAGCTATAGCGTACGGGGCGGCAATCGGGGCGAGGATTGCGAAGCTACCCTGCGGGCGGTGAAAGAACTCGGTGTTGCAACAAACCGCGCGGACGAAACGGTCCACCTCACTGGGCTCGCTGGATTGTTGAAGGCACCGAAAGAGGTGCTTGACGTCGGAAACTCGGGAACGGCCATGCGTCTCCTCTTGGGCGTGCTTGCGGGGCAGCCCTTCACCTCCACCTTAAGTGGAGATGAATCTCTCAACCGGCGCCCCATGGCTCGGGTAACGGACCCGCTGGCTCTCATGGGATGCTCAACGAAAACCACGGAGGGACACGCCCCGGTTCAGGTTCAAGGGGCTAAACTTCAAGGTATCGATTACGAACTTCCCGTCGCGAGCGCGCAGATCAAATCGGCTCTGCTTTTCGCCGGGCTCCAAGCTGAGGGAACTACCCGGATCCGCGGGGGCAACCGAAGCCGAGACCATACCGAACGTCTTTTCCGAGCCTGGGGAGCCAAGCTGGAAGGGGGACCGAATGATCTCAGAATCCTGGGTCCCACCTGCCTACGGGCCCAAGATTTCCAGGTTCCGGCCGATCCTTCGGCAGCCGCCTTTTACGGAGTTGCGGCAGCCATTGTTCCAGGCAGCGAAATTCAACTTCACGGGGTGTCCCAGAACCCTACGCGCATTCGGGGCTTAGAGCTTTTGTCTGAGATGGGACTTCACATGAGCTGGACGTCCTCGCGAACTGAGTCCTGGGAACCCCAGGCCGATGTTCTTTTCCAAAACGGATCGCTGGCCCCGATTATGGCTCGGGGGCAAGCGGTGGTGGAAGCCATCGATGAGCTACCGGCCTTGGCGGTCGCGGCAGCCTTTGCGGAGGGGACAAGCGAGTTTCGTGATGCTTCCGAATTGAAGGTCAAGGAATCGAATCGGCTCTTGGCCGTGGCCGAAAACCTCCGCGCCATCGGTGGTGACGTTGAGCTCCTCGATGATGGTTGGCGCATTCGCGGGTCTGGCGGAGAACCTCTCGAGGGTGGGATCATTCAGTCCCACGACGATCATCGCATTGCCATGGCCTTTCTGATTGCCGGACTTCGAACGAAGCGGGGGGTTGAAGTTCGGGGAGAGCCCATGATTGAAACCTCCGACCCTTACTTTATGTCTAACCTTAGAACCATGATGGAAAGTGCTTCATGACAACCGTTTCCAAGACGCGAAGAGGGTTGCAGGTAGCCCTCGACGGCCCGGCGGGGGTGGGCAAGACCACGACCGCTCGGGGGGTGGGTGACGCCCTCAATCTGCTCTACATCGACACCGGGGCCATGTACCGAGCCCTCGCGGTTAAGGCTCTCCGAGAAGGGGTCTCCTTAGACGACTCCGAAGCGGCAACCGCTTTAGCGAAGGCCACCAAAGTGCAGCTGAAAGACTCCGGTGGCCTTCAGGTTTTGTTGGACGGGGAGAATGTTTCGGAAGCGATTCGAGCCCCGGAAGCCTCCGATGGGGCGAGTAGGATCTCCGTTCACCCGGGAGTTCGGGAGCAGCTCGTCGCGTGGCAGCGCAAGATGGCGCGGGGACGGCGGGTGATCATGGAGGGTCGTGACATTGGCACCGTGGTTTTGGCCGATGCCGACGCCAAGATTTTCCTCACTGCCTCCTCGGAAGAGCGGGCCCGGCGCCGATACCGAGACTTGGAGAAGCGAGGGGAAAATCCCTCCTACCCTGTGGTCTTGCAGGATATCCGCGAACGGGACGCCCGAGACCAGGGTCGGGCCACCGCACCTCTGAAGCCCGCAATAGATGCGGTTGTGCTAGACTGTACGGCGCTCAGTCTGCCCCAGCAGGTTGAGGCTGTGTGTCGGGTGATCGAAACCAAAATCAAACTCAACATCTAACCCCGTTTCGCAGCACATCCAATCCGTCAAAAAAGAGGATTGAGCCAATCGCCGCCGAGTGAGTCGGAGCGTTCTTTGGATCTAGGTCGAATCTGAAGTTCGGGAAGGTGCGTTTGGAAATGAAGAAAATAATGAGGAGGTGATACCCCGCTGAAGCTGGAATGTCCGGCAAAAGCTAAATCAGAGTACTCAACATTCCTTTTGGGAAAGTGTTTTCCAAAAGCCTAAACGCCGTTCTATCTATTTTCTATTTTCATTTTCAGGAGATCTTCTTTCAATGACTGAAGAAGTTAAAAACGAAGAACCGGTCGAAGTAAAAGACCGACTTCAAGAAATCCATATCATCAATCGTCAGGACGATGATGATGAGGAATACGATATTGAAGCCACCCTTGCCATGCTCAACATGGTCGACGAATCCATCAAAAACCTCGAAGAGGGAGAAATCGTCGAAGGGACCGTGCTTCGTCTAGACGACAAAGAAGTCGTTGTAGACATTGGTGGTAAATCCGAAGGCGTCATTTCTATTGACGAGTTTCCGGACAAGTCCGCCGTCAAGGTTGGAGACCGGATTGACGTCTTCCTAGAGAAGATGGAAAACGCCGACGGTTTGGTCGAGCTTTCCAAGATCCGCGCCGACTTTGTCAAAGTTTGGGACAAGGTCAAAGAGTCCTACGACAACAACCAAGTGGTCGAGGGCAAGCTCCTACGCAAGATCAAAGGCGGGGTCGTGGTCGACCTGTTTGGGGTCGAGGCCTTCCTCCCCGGTTCGCAGATCGCTCTACGTCAGGTTCAAAACACCGAAGATCTGCTCAACCAAAACATGCGCTTCAAAATCATCAAGCTCAACAAGCGTCGTCGGAACATCGTGGTTTCGCGTCGTGTCGTGCTTGAAGAAGAGCGCGCGCAGCTTAAGGACAAGATTTTGGCCGAATTGGGCAAAGATCAGGTCCGCGAAGGTATCGTCAAGAACATCACCGACTTCGGCGCCTTTGTCGACCTCGGTGGTATCGACGGACTTCTCCATATCACCGATATGTCTTGGGGCCGTGTAAACCATCCTTCTGAGGTGGTCACGATTGGCGACAAGCACCTGGTGAAGGTGTTGAACTTCGATCCCGAGCGCGAACGTATTAGCTTGGGACTGAAGCAGCTCACGCCTTATCCGTGGGAGAACGTCGACGAGAAGTTCAAAGAAGGAACCCGCGTCCGTGGCAAGGTGGTCTCCATCACCGATTACGGCGCGTTTGTCGAATTGGAAAAAGGTGTTGAAGGTCTCATCTACATCAGTGAGATGTCTTGGACCCGCCATGTGCGCCACCCCAGCAAAATCGTCAAGATCGGCGATGTGGTTGAGTGCGTGGTCTTGAAGGTCGACAAAGAGAACGAAAAGATTTCGCTCTCTCTCAAGCAGACCGAGACCGACCCCTGGGAAACCTTGGATCTCAAGTACCCTCCAGGAAGTCGCCTCAGCGGTCGGGTTCGCAACCTCACCAACTTTGGTGCGTTTGTAGAGCTTGAAGAGGGCATCGACGGACTGGTTCACATCTCCGATATGTCCTGGACCAAGCGCATCAATCATCCTTCCGAAATGGTGAAGAAGGGTGAAGAGGTTGCGGTTGAAGTCCTGAACATCGACAAGGCCGAGCGTCGGATTTCCTTGGGTCTCAAGCAGACGCAAGAAAACCCGTGGCCTGCGATTGAGCAGAAGTTCGGTCAAGGATCTGAAGTTGAAGGAACCATTGTTCGCATGATTGATCGCGGTGTCGTGGTTGATCTCGGCGACGATGTCGAAGGCTTTGTCCCGCTTTCCCAATTGGGAGCCGAGGACAAACCTGAGGAAGGACTGAAAGAGGGCGATAAGCTCACGCTGAAAGTCGGTTCCGTCGACGTTTCCAACCAACGCATCGTTCTTACCGGTCTCCACGCCACGGGCGTGCCTGAGGTCGAAGAGATCGAACGCATGGATCCCGGTCCTTCACCCCAGGATCTCCAGCAGCGTTATTCGGGTCAAGGATCCGCTTCCATTGGTGATCACCTCATGGATCTCGCCGGAGGGGAAGGGGAGGCAGAAGCCGAACCCGAAGCTACCGCTGAGGCCACCGAGACCACCGAAGAAGCCAAGCCCGATGAGGGAGACGCCTAAGGGTGTCGTCGGACACAACGGTTAGGGAGGCGACTCGCAACAAGCGGGTCGCCTTCCGTACATTTGGGTGCAAACTAAACCTGTACGAGTCTGCGGGAATCGGTCAGCAAGCGGAAGCACGTGGCTTCCAGTTGCAAGAAGACCATGCGCAAGACCCGGCGGATATCCTTGTCGTCAATACCTGCTCGGTCACTATGCGTGCGGATCAGGAGGCTCGGCAATACATCCGAAAAGTGCACCGGAAACACCCCGAAACCAGGATCGTGGTCACCGGCTGCTACGCCCAACGAGCGCCCGAAGAGCTGGCGACTCTTCCCGGTGTGGCCATGGTCGTTGGGCACGCGGAAAAAGATCAGCTCGGCTCCTTGCTGAACTCGCTCCCGGATCCGGGGGTTCCTGCAGAAGTTCGTGTGGCTCCCATCGATCAAAAAAATATGCCGACCCTTCGGGCCCACGGGCACCAGGGACGCACCCGAGCGTTTCTGCGTGTACAAGACGGCTGCGATGCCGCTTGTACCTATTGCATTATTCCTAAAACCCGTGGTCGTTCCCACAGCCTCAATTTTGAGGAGGCGGTGGAAGAAGGGCGAAGGCTCATTGTCGATGCGGGTTTCCGTGAGATTGTTCTGACCGGCACGCATTTGGGTCACTTTGGAATAGACAATGATCGGAGACGCCGGCTCTCTGAACTGGTGGAGGCTCTGATTGACTTAAGAGCCCCCCATGGTTTTCGGATTCGTCTGTCATCGGTTGAGCCCCAAGAAATCGATCAGAAGTTGATCGACATGTTCGAAACTCGGCCGGAGTTGGCGGCGCATCTTCACTTGCCCCTGCAATCGGGGAGTGATGCCGTTCTCCGTCGTATGCGACGCGCCTATCGGACGGGAAACTACCGAAAACAAGTTGAGCGCGTGTCTTCCTCAGTAAGCCCGCTCGCGCTTGGCGCGGATCTCATTGTGGGCTTTCCCGGAGAGACCGAAGCTGACTTTAGGAGAACGCTGCAATTCTTGGCGGAGCTTCCA
>JABDJR010000159.1 GCA_013003415.1 Candidatus Eiseniibacteriota bacterium
GGCATCCTTTTCGGCGGGCGAAAGTACGCTGACAGATCTTCTTGAAACGCTTCGCTCTGTTCTTGGAAGCCAGCTCGCCGGGCTCGATCTTAAAGCTCGCGCGCATCAGGCACACCGGGAACTTGAGCTCAAAGTTGGTCGCCCGCTTATGGGGGGAAAGTGAAATGATGAAAGTTTGTTGGGCATGGCTGTTTCTATTCGGCGTGGTGGGCCTTTCGGGGTGTGCCGGAGAGGTTGATGACCATGGCCATGAGCACGGCGACGAAGAGGAAGAGCATTCTCACGAGGATGAGAGTTGGGCCGTGACTTCGTGGGGTGAACACTTCGAAATTTTCGCCGAGGCAGACCCGCTTATTGTCGGGGAAACCGTAAATTCCCACACTCACGTTACGGTTCTGCGTGACTTCAGCGCCCTTTCCGAGGGTGTGGTCAGTGCGGTACTCAGAAACGATGAGTTTGGCGAGCAAGTATTTACAAGGGACGAAGCCCTTCGTGGAGGAATCTTCGACATCGCAATCACGCCCGAGAGAGAAGGGAGATTCAATCTGTCCTTTCGTGTCGAAGGCGCCGGTCTCACCGAAGAAATTCCATCTGGCGAAGTTATCGTGGGAACCGAAGCATCTCCGGGTGGGATGGTGACGCAGGCAGGCGAAGAAGACGGCGATGCCATCTCTTTCCTTAAAGAGCAGCAATGGAAGACTCCATTCGCAACGGAATGGGCGAGTAGTCAGGCCATTCGAAACCTGGTGCGGGGCACAGGCCTACTCAAACCTGCGGCTGGCGGCGAGATGCTGCTCTCAGCAAGCATCGACGGGGTGGTCTTGAATGAGCCTTGGCCCTATCTCGGGCTATCTCTTCAAAGGGGCGCACCGGTGTTTTCTCTTAGCTCACGCGCGTCCCAAGGAAGAACTTTGGGTGAACTCGAGGCCCTTGAAACCGAGAAAGCGGGGGAACTCGCTCTTGCTCAGGAACGGCTGACTCGTCTTGAAGGGCTACTTCCAGTTCAAGCGGTTAGCGAGGCGGACGTGGCCTCCGCCCGGTCGCGCGTGCGTACGCTTCAGGCGCAGTACGAAGCGGCGAGGCGCGAGCTTGAATCCGCACGCGGTAAAAGAAGCAACGCAGCCACTTCCGGACAGCGGGTTCAGGTTTCGGCTCCCTTTGCGGGAGAAATCGCGGAGGTTCTTGTGAGCCCGGGTCAGGCGGTCTCCGCAGGTCAGGCTCTGGGTCGTATCGTGCGGGTCAAACCGGTTTGGGTTGAAGTCTACATCGCCCCCGAAGATGTAGCCGCAGTTCTTGGTGGGGTGGAGGGTCTTTGGCTTCGGCCTGTAGGGGCTAACGAGCCCATCCTTTTCGACTCGGTGAAATTGGTTTCTTTGTCACCACAGGTGAATGCCAGAACGGGCCGGGTGGAGTGCCTTCTTGAAATCTCCGGAGACAGCCGGAGAGTTCGTTTGGGAAGTGCGGTCGAAGCCGAGGTGCTCGTCTCGGGCACGCGCACTGGTGTGGTCGTGCCATCGGCGGCGGTTGTTGATGATGCCGGAGCCTCGGTCGTTTATGTGCAACTGGATGGAGAGGGTTTCTCGCGTCAGGCCATTGAGGTGCTCGGGCGAGAGGGAGGGTTGCTTCTGGTCCAAGGGGTCTCTCCTGGAGATCGCATCGTGACGAAGGGGGGGGCAGCCATCCGGCGTGCAACCATGGTGAACGCCGGCGTAGGCCACGGCCACGCGCACTAAGGGGACGCGACACATGTTTAGAAAACTCATTGGAGCATCCCTCTACCATCGCGCGTTCGTATTGACGGTGGCCGGCCTATTACTTGCTGTTGGCGGGTTCACGGTTTCGCGCATGCCCGTGGACGTCTTCCCCGACCTTTCGGCACCAACGGTGACGGTCATAACAGAAGGGCTCGGGATGGCTCCCGAGGAGATGGAACTTCTCGTGACTTTCCCCGTGGAATCCGCTTTGAACGGTGCTCCTGGAATCCGTCGGGTTCGCTCGGTATCGGCTGCCGGAATCTCAGTCATTTGGGCTGAGTTCGAATGGGGCCAGGATATCTATAGAGCGCGGCAAGTTGTTTCAGAGCGCGTCCAGAAAGTTGACCTCCCAGGCCACGTTTCTGCTCCGGAGTTGGGCCCGATTAGCTCCATCATGGGAGAAATCACATTCGTCGCTCTCACGGCCGAGGATTCGGAGATCGGCATGGCCGAGCTCCGGCAACTGGCGGAAACTGTTTTTCAGCGAAACCTCCTCTCCATTCCCGGCATCTCGCAGGTCACTCCCATCGGCGGGGATGTTCGTGAGTATCAGGTTGAAGTGAAAGTGCCTGCCCTGCTCCAGCACGGCGTAAGCATTGAGGAGTTAGCTGGAGTTCTAAACCGCGTAACGCGAAATCCGGCAGCAGGTTTTCACGTGGACCGAGGGCAGGAGTATCTTGTGCGCGGCCTCGCCCGCGCAGAGCGCGCTGAGGACTTGCAAGCTGCCGTGGTTCGGATAACCGACGGTGTACCACTAACCGTAGGTGATCTTGCCGATGTGAAAGTTGGCGCAGAGCCAAAACGCGGTCTTGCCTCCTACAACATGAAACCTGCGGTTATTTTGAGTGTGCAAAAACAACCGGGAGCGAACACTCTGGAGTTGATGGGTAACGTGGATCGCATGCTAGACGACCTCGCGGAATCGCTTCCGCCGGGGGTTGTGATCGAACGAGAGAACTTTCGTCAATCCGACTTTATCCGCACGGCTATTCACAATGTGACCAAGGCTCTTCGAGATGGTGCGATCTTGGTCGTTCTTGTTTTGTTCCTCTTTCTGGGCAACCTCCGAACGACGTTCATCTCGCCGGTTGCGATTCCACTTTCGCTTCTCACCGGTGTTTTGGTTCTCTCGGGATTCGGTGGCACCATCAATACGATGACCATAGGCGGTTTCACGATTGCCATTGGTGCCCTGGTCGATGATGCCATCGTGGTTGTTGAAAGTGTTTTCCGACGCCTGCGGGAAAGTCCGGAACGCGACGGCCCTACGGCATTACGCATTATCTATGAATCGGCGACCAGCGTAGTGAGTGCTGTGTTTTTCGCCACCCTTATCATCGTGCTTGTATTTATTCCGCTGTTCTTTCTTCCTGGTATGGAAGGTCGGTTACTGAGGCCACTCGGCTTTGCCTATCTTGTTGCGCTTCTGGCATCGCTCATCGTATCCGTTACGGTGACACCGGCCCTTGCGTACATCATGTTGCGAAACACCTCTGAGACGACGACGAAAGAGCCTTGGCTTATGCGGACGCTAGGCTCTTGGTATGAGCGGAACCTTTCAGGAATCCTCAAGCGGCCCCGACGCGTCGTTGTCACCAGTGTGGCTCTCCTTATCGGAGCCCTGGCTATTCTCCCTTTTCTTGGAAGGAGTTTCCTTCCTCCCTTTAACGAGGGATCGCTGACGGTCTCTGTAGTTAGTGCGCCAGGAATTACCCTCGAGGAGAGCGATGCCGTCGGGAGGGAGGTCGAGCGCGCGCTTCTGGGTTTCGAGGAAGTCGTGTCCACCAGTCGAAGGACGGGGAGGGCCGAGAAGGATGAGCATGTCCAGGGCGTGAATGCCTCCGAGATGGAGGTGGTGTTAGCCCATGGCATAGATAAAGAGGCGCTCCTAGTTGATCTTCGGGATGCGGTAGCGATGATTCCTGGAGCGAGTGTCAGTTTTGGCCAACCCATTAGCCATCGTATCGACCACATGATTTCCGGGAGTAAGTCTAACCTTGCCCTCAAAGTCTTCGGCCCGGAGTTGTCCGTGATTCGCCGACTTACACAACAAGTTGAAGAAACAGTGAGTGGCATCCCCGGCATTGTGGATGTAAGCAACCAGGAGCAAGCGAGTATCCCGCAGCTCCTCATTGAATTTGACCGCCCTTCACTCGCTCGTCAGGGCTTGGATGCGGCTGAGCTTTCGCAAGTCGTCGAAGCCGCGTTTCAGGGTACAGAGGTGGGAGAGGTCATCGACGGCAGCATCATCTCGCGGGTTGTGGTGCGGTTTCCGGAACGGCTTCGCGAGCACCGTGACATGCTGGAAGAATTACCGATCACAACGAAGCGTGGGCGGATGCTCCGGTTAGGGGACGTCGCGCAGGTTCGCTTCGATCTCGGGCCGAGCATGGTTCGTCGCGAGAATGTGCAGCGTGTGGGTATGGTGACGGCGAACATTGAAGGCGCAGATCTTGTCGGCACGGTGGAGGCAGCTCAAGCCGCCATTGAGGACCAGGTGACGTTTCCTCCCGGGTACCGCATCACCTATGGTGGACAGTTCGAAGAAGGAGCGCGCAGCGCAAGGAACATCGGCGTGCTGTCTGTTCTTGTGCTATTTGGAATGTATGGCGCCTTGTTCATTGCGTTCCGAAGTCACCGGCAGACTCTGATCGTCCTCGTGAATTTGCCTCTAGCGCTGATCGGTGG
>JABDJR010000187.1 GCA_013003415.1 Candidatus Eiseniibacteriota bacterium
CCCTCTATGAACGCGCCTGAACCGATCGGCCCCGGAAGTGGGGTCCTCATTCTTTATACCGGTGGCACCATTGGGAGTCTACGTCGAGACCGGAATGATCCTCACAGCCCGCGTGAACCCGCCCCCATCGAAGAGGTGCTGAAGGACTTCCCCGACTACGACGCGGCAACGAAGCACATCACTTTGGGCACCGATCGCATTCGATTGGGAACGGAATCTTTCGATCCCCCCATGGACTCTTCCGACATGACCTTTGGCGACTGGATCCGCATGGCCAAAGTCATTGAGGAGCACTACGAGGAGTACGAGGGGTTTGTCATTCTTCATGGGACAGACACTCTGGCCTACACGTCGTCCGCCTTGGCGTTCATCTTGGAGAATCTCTCGAAGCCGGTAATTCTCACGGGTTCCCAACGGCCAATTGGAGAGGTCCGCACCGACGCTGAGCAAAATCTCATTACGGCTGTGGAATTTGCTGCAGCGCGGAGTTTGGGCAGACCGGTTATCCCCGAAGTGTGCGTGTTCTTTCGCGATCACCTCTATCGAGGTTGTCGCACCACCAAGATAAGCGCTTCAAGCTTTAATGCCTTTGGGTCCCCCAACTCCAAACCGCTGGCCACCGCCGGGGCGAGAATCCGCGTCGATCCCTGGCGTCTGCGTATCCCTCCCCAGGGACCCCTTCGCCTAAAACAAAGGTTTGAACACAGCCTGGCGTCCTTGGACATTTTCCCCGGCATGCCGGCGGAGTTGTTGGCCCAACTCTTTGACTCCCCCGGGTTGCGTGGGGTCGTGCTTCGAACCTTCGGAAACGGGAATGCGCCGAGCGACCCCCGTTTCCTTGGTGTGATTGGCGAAGCGGTGAAAAACGGTATCTTAGTGCTGAATGCAACCCAATGCCTCGAAGGTGAGGTGGAACCTGGGCGGTACACGGCGAGTGCCGGTTTGTACTCTCGGGGGGTTGTCGGGTCCATGGATATGACACGGGAAGCCGCCTTGGCCAAGATGTTTGTGGTACTCGGGGAAACCACCGATGTGCGCCTCGCTGCAGATCGCATGCAGATTAATATGCGAGGTGAGCAACGGCGTAGCATCTTCAACCTTCATTTCAAAGGAGGGAAGGCCAAAGCCGGTGAGAACGAGTTCGTTCCCGGGTATCCTATGACGGAGTTCGACCAGTTCGACGCTAAAGAGGCCTCTCGGGTTTGGCTACGCATGACGGGGCTCACCCGAAAGCGTTCCGGGACCATTTCGTTCAAAATGTTTTACGGTGCCTACCCGGGCGACCGTCTAGACGAAAGTCACCCCAACTTTCTTGGGAAAGCGGTTCGCGAGTACGCGGCCGACAAAAATGAAGTGATCTTTATGCCCGTTCCCAAGTCCAGTGCAGAAGTTGCAAAAGAAACCCCCAACGCACCCATCATTCTAGTAACCGACGAAGAGTTTGGTTTCAAGACGCTCAACTTGGCGTTTTTTGCTTAGCCCAGGAGGAAGTTCGTGTTTAGAGCCGTCAAAAGTCCGTACTTAGTTCCTACTCGTAGTCGCTTCAGCGCATCCAAAGCTCCCACCAAACCCACGCGTAAGGTGACCACCAAGGAGAGCAAGGAGCGGCTCGAGGAAATGAAAGAAGAGCTGTACGACCTGCAGCGTAAGTTCTACGCGAATGACACCTTTTCCTTGTTGCTTGTCTTTCAGGCGATGGACGCGGCAGGCAAAGATTCCACTATCCGGCACGTGTTCTCCGGGATCAACCCGGCCGGTTTTCAGGTTTTCTCCTTTAAAAAGCCCTCCAATGAGGAAGTCGATCATGACTTCTTGTGGCGGACCACAAAAGCACTTCCCGAACGGGGTCGGATCGGCATCTTCAATCGAAGCTACTACGAGGAAGTGTTGGTCGTGAAAGTGCATCCGGAGTTTCTAAACCGACAGCGGCTCCCATTTAGGTCGGACAAGGGCACCTTCTGGAAGAGCCGCTACGAATCGATCCTCAATCATGAAGAACATCTCGCCAAGAATGGAACGATCATCCTGAAGTTCTGGCTCAACGTTTCGAAAGAGGAGCAGCGTCAACGTTTCATCTCGCGCATCGAGGAACCCCACAAAAACTGGAAGTTCTCGGAAGGCGACCTTGAGGAACGCAAGTTGTGGCGGAAGTACATGACCGCCTACGGAGAGATGATCCGCGCCACGAGTACGCGCTGGGCACCCTGGTACTCCATTCCTGCAGATAACAAGCCCTACATGCGAGCAACTGTGGCGGAGACGGTCGTCAAAACGCTGAAGTCGTTGAAGCTAAGCTACCCAAAAATCACCAAAGAGAGGCGTCAGGAGCTGCTCGCCTTCAAGGATCAACTCGAGAACGAGTAGCCGAGCCCTCTATTTCGCCCAAAATAGCTCCAGACCAGAAGGCCAAATCGTCCACGAGGCCCGGCTGCTCCCCTCTACCCTCAAAAATCGCTAAGCCACTACCAGGCAATTAGTTAACGCCTTTTTACCCCCCTTGGGCAAGCCTGAGTCAAGTCTTGTCACCGAAACTCCTTCCAGTGATCTGATTGGCGGGGGCTTTTTCTGAAATCCGATTTTCAGGAGTGTCGATTGCTCGCCCGTCTCTTCTACTTAATTGACAACAGGAGTCTTCAATGAGACGAAAGCTACGTTGGCTATGCACGCTTGCAGTCACCCTTGTCGCGACAGGGTTGGGGGTGAGCAGTGCTTCTGCTAGTTCTTACTTGCTCGATTACGTCGGCTACAGCTACTACACCCAGGCTGGAACCTGCTTTAACGCCGTGGGCTTTGTGCCCGAGGCAAACGCCACTTACCTGGCGTTTAACCACAGCGCAAACGAATACACCTTTTCGCTTAAGGACGTATGCTTCGTGTCCGCGGATACGGTGGGGACCCATGTGATCCACACCTATTCCAACGGAACCCTCGATGTGTACTGTGACTCCAAAACCACGGGCACCCCAGCCGATTACAGCACTAATCCTCCGAACGGAACCTCCCCCGGAACGTTTGAAGATGGAGACAATGTCTTGGGTGGAAGTGTCTCTACCCTCACGGTTGTAATCGATCTCTCGACCGGAACCGGAGATTTCTCCGGAGAAATAACCGTGGACCGCGGTTCTTCTTTAGGGAACATACCCCCCGATCAGCGATCCGGTTGGACCATTTCCGGTATTTCCACCGTGGCTCCAGGAATCCCGACCGGGTACTTCGGTCAAGTTGACGGCCAGATCTTCCTGGATTGTCCCACTGGAACCGAAGCCAAGTCTTGGGGCGCGATTAAGAAGTCCCTTAACGAAGAGGGGCAAAACTAATGCGCATCACAACGATCTTATCTTGCATCCTACTTTTGCTGGCGGTCTCGACTCCCAGCGCTCTTCAGGCGATTGAGAATCCTGTCGTCGATCTCGGCACCGGCTACGCCATGGAAGGCTCTCGGGTGGTCGATGTCCACACATCCAACTCGGGTGATGTCCTCACCATTGTGGGGAAGGTTGTCGGCTTCAAGGATCCATTTTCTGACTTAGATCCCATGGATCCCACAAAAGAGTACACCTACGTTTACTCCGGTCTCGTCTCGAGCGGTACCGCAGTTTCCGGAAGTGGAAGCTTCATTTTCTATACGACACCTTATGCCGGTGGCGAACTCAAAATCTATTGCGATACGGCTCAGAACGCTGATTTTGCAAATCAGTCGACGTTCTCGGACGGGGACATGATCCTGAGCGCAGACCTAAGCAATACCATTCTAGAGACCAAGTCCTTTAACTGCGCCGGAAATCACAACTCCGATTTCGTTTTCACCGGTGGATCTTTATTCAACCGTGTCAGCGACAACGGCAATGGTTTCACAGGAATTGTCACCGGACTTTTCTCGGTGTGCGCAAGCGCGGTTGAGCCAGATCGTCAGGCCGAGGGGTACTTTGGGCGGAGCGACACCAAGATGGATGTCGATCCTCCGGTTGCAGTGAATCCACTGCGTTGGGGAGAGATCAAGAAAGAATTGCGCCCTGGTAGGTAGGAGCGTCGGTGGTGTCTGGGATGGGACCGCAGCGCCATCGATATAAAGAGCAGAGTCTGCCCTAGAGATAGGGCAGACTCTCTCCCATATTTTTTGTTTTTTGAACGCGGTAAGGAGAAATACGTGCCCCCATCAGATGCATACTTTGTACAGCGTCGATCATGGCAGGAGTCCGTATTTCCCTCCTACTTTGGCAGTGGGTTTGAGGATGCCTCCCTCGCATCCGGCTCCCGAGACCTCAATCTACTCAGGATGCCCGACGCTGGTCCCTATGGGGTGCGTCTGATAGCATGGGAAGGTCTTCAACCTCTTACCCCGCCGACTCCAATGACTTCACTGCCGGTAGTAGCTGCAAAATTAGCGCGCCCCCAGCTCCACCAGGTCTTTCCACGTCCGATTCTGGTTCAGGAGCTACTCGATGGGGTAGATCAGCACCCACTCACCCTGGTGAGTGCGAAGCCCGGTTATGGCAAAACCACCTTGCTGGCCACTTTTGCAAATCAATATAAGCCAGGAGTGATTTGGTACAGCCTCGGACCCGACGATGCCGACCTCAGCGTTTTCTTGCGGCACTTGGCCGCGGGCATGGCGGGATTCAGCCGCCGTTTCGGTAAGACGCTTCAAGCCTTCATCAATGAGGGGCAAATTACCGAGCGCTCCGCAGGCACGGCCGCAGGCGCTTTTCTAAATGACTTGACCCGGGTTAAGCAACCGGTTGGTTTTGTGCTCGATGATTACCATGCGGTTGGCGATAACCCGGCCATTAACCGGTTCTTGAATACGGTGCTGGAAAACCTGAGCAGCCAGATTCGAATTGTCGTGGCGTCTCGGACCGAACCTCCCTTAGCGTTGGCTAAGCTTCGCGCTCGTCGTCAACTGTTTGAGTTTCAAGCTGAAGATCTCGCTTTCTCGCGCGAGGAAGTGCGTTCTCTTCTACGCGAAGTTTATGATCGCGATCCTCAAGAAGAAGCCTTGGATGAAATCCTCCGAAGTACCGAAGGTTGGGCGGCGGCGGTTTATTTGCTTCTTGCCTCCGATCCCAATCGAAAAGGGGTCAAGCTTCCGGCGGCCGTCCGTTCGGCGACCGTTCCGGGCTCGGCCATCCATGACTATTTCGCGGAAGAGATTTTAAACCAGCAAACCGGTGAAGTTCGTAAGTGGCTGCTTCGGACATCGGTTTTCGATGCGTTGACTCCGGAAATCCTTCACCAAGTATTCGCCGATCTCGATGTCGATACCATGCTGCACGAGCTTACACGACGGCGTCTCGTGGCTTCCTTTGAGAGCACAGATGGCGTCGCCTATCGCTACCACGCTTTGTTGGCATCCTTTTTTAGAAAACGATTCCGAATTGAAATTCCCGCCGCGGAACGAGAAGCCATTCATCAAAAAGCGGCCGACGTTTACGCGGAGAGGGGAGAGTTAGCCTCGGCCGCAAGGCAATTGGCCGATTCCGGCAATACGAATCTTCTAGCCGACTTTCTCAAGAGTCATGGGCTTCGACTCATCGATCAGGGGCATTACCAACTTCTTTTGGGTTGGTTTGAGTCCCTGCCAACGAATTTAAAAGATAATGATCCCTGGCTGAGGTTGCGCTTGGGAGATGTTCGTCATTTCTTGGGGGATTGGCCTGGCGCCGAGCTGGAGTACGAGCGGGCTCGGGTGTTACTGGAAACTAGAGAGGATCCGGACGCGGAAGCATGGGCAACCTTGGGTCTTGCGCGTATTTGGAACCTAAGAGGACAGGCCGAGTTAGTGGCTTCCGAGGCCGGGGAAACTCTCCAACGGATGGAGAGCCGCAAAGACCCCCGTACTCCCGTGCGCTCCGAGTTGATTCTTCGACTTTTGCAGGTCGTGTCGGGAGCCAAGTTTTATTTAGGTGAATACACCGAGGCCCTGAGTTTGCTGGACCGCTTGGCAAATCAAGTAAAAGCAAACCCAGAGAGACAAGCCGCCGTCTGGAACAACCGAGCCGTGGTTCATGCCAGTCGAGGCGATTATCCGGCCGCGGTCAAGGCGTTTGAGAATGGACTGGAGCGCCCAGGGGTGCGTCGATCCCCTCGAGTCGCTCTCCATTTGTCGAATCTTGCGCTCTTACACAGCGAAATGGGAGATACAGAACGCGCCCTTGCCTTGTTTCGAGAGGCCGAAGAGCTTGCCGAGTCCTTCCGAAACCGATCTCAACTTCTGACTTGCCACGTTGGTCAGGCCAGGCTTTTTTATTTGCGACGCGAAACAGAACGGGCTCTGGAGTGTTTGAAAAAGGCCGAAGCCATCAATGAGGATCTAAAATTCCCCATCATGACCGCCGAAGCCCTAGCGCTACGGGCAAAGATTCTTTCCGATGCGGGCCAGTACGCAGCCGCGCGAAACAAACTATCCCTCGCCTTGGCTTCTTACGGAGCGGCAAGTCGAGATGCAAACTGGCTTCTCTATAGAATCGATGCCGCGGTAGTTGATCTTCGGGCTGGGCGAATCGAAGAGGCGGAAAGCGCACTCGATGAGCTGGAATCGCTTTCCCATGATCTGGAAGCGCTGTTCCCGCGGGCGCTCCTTGCGTTCTACTTGGGCGAATGTCGGCGACGGCTTGGTAAGACCGACAAAGCCATCAAGGTTCTTGAGACTGCCCTCATAGACTCCCGTGAATTGGGCTACGATGCGGCCATCCGCTCCGAAATGCTCCGCTCCTTCGAGCCGTTCACCTTGCTTTTGGAGAAGGGGAAATGCATCGAGCCCATTCACCACTTAGCAAGCGGCCTCGGTAGCGAAATCGAGAAGGAATTGCTTCCCCTTCTCGATAGAGGCGACTTCCCGGCGGCTTCCGTGGAAAGCATCCTTTCCATTCTCTCTGAAGTTGGAGGTCCGGAAGCCTATACCAAACTTAAGGGAAGCGATTGGGCAAAACATCCCGAACTCGGAAGTTCCGTTCAGTCGGCGCTCGACACCCTGCAAGAATGTTATCCCGAACTGCAGGCGGACAATGGTTCAGAGCGGAAAATCAGGGTTCGTACGCTTGGGAAATTCGAACTTGTTGCCTACGGAGACCCGGTGGGTCTCGCTCCGTGGAAATCCCAGCGTGCCCTCGCCATTTTCGTTTATTTGGCGGTCCGGGGAAGTCGAGGAGAGAGTAAGGATCGAATGATCGATCAGTTCTGGCCCCAAACCGCAGCCAGGAAAGCAGAGAAGAATTTCCACCCGACACTTTCCTACGTTCGCGGAGCGCTCAAAAAAATCGGTATTGAAGCCACGCTTGAACTGACCCACGGACGCTATCGACTTGATACGGAAGATACGCTTGAGGTTGACGTTTTGGAATTCCAGAGTGCGGTTTCCCGAGCTGAGGGAGCATCCACTTCGGAAGAAAAAATGCGTCATTTGACCCGAGCCATCGAGCTTTACCAGGGTGACTTTATGGGGGATCGATACGATCCCTGGGCTGAAGATATTCGTTCCCAACTCAGCATGCAGATGGAAAACGCACTCGAAGAAGCAGCCACCCTGAGTATGGCCGAGGACCGCTTAGAGTATGCGCGGAGCTGTTTAATCTCGGTTTTAGAGAAGAATCCTTATCGCGAGGAAATTCATTGCCACCTAATGACGTGTTATCATCGTATGGGTGATAGGAAAGCCGTTAGGGAGCAATTTGAGAGCTTAAAGAGTCTCCTCAGGAAAGAACTCTCCGTTGATCCGCTCGATGAAACGTTGGCTCTATTCGAATCCCTAATGATCAGCCCCTAACCAAGTAGCAACTATGAAAACGACACCCCGCCCATACCGTATTCTTCTCTTCTCGATCTCATTGGTCGCGTTGGTTGCCGCACCATGCCTTGGCGCACCCTGGGTGTGGGATCAAGACCAAGATGGAATCGATGATCGACTGGCTGCGGTTGCCGCCTCCGGAATCAACCAGGCTTTCGAGAGTGGCGATCCAGAAATGCGTCAGCGGTTCGAGGTGGTCGATGTTGCAGGTGTCTTGTCTTATGGCGCCTACGTATTATTCGATCACCTACCTACCCAGACCGATGCCGACGATTTGGCTTTGATTGGCGCGCAAATCGTAACGCGCTTCGAAAGCGTAAACTACATTCGCGTTCGAGCAACCTATCCCACGCTGCTACTCATTGAGTCCCGCACCGATGTGATCCGTTTGGAAGCGGTCACTCTGATGTATCCCCTCAACTTCAAGTCCACACGCTCTATTTCGGTGGGTGAGGGGGGTGTGGGTCCCTTCCCCAGAATTGAAAGCAATCTGACCGGCTCCGGAACCGGGATTGCCATTTTAGACACGGGGATCAACGACGAAGCTCAGGGAAGCTATCCCGGTCACGCCTTTGTCATCGGCAAAGTCGAAGGTGGAGCAAGTTTCGATGGTCCTGGACCCGTTGGGTACACAGACTGGTCCTCGTCCATGAATCCGAAACAGTCCAGTCTCGGACTCATGAGCTATCACGCTACCCACGTGGCAGCAAGTGCCTCCGGAGGTGACCGTTCGCGGGCCCTTGCCGGAGTTGCTCCAGACGCTTACTTGATCGATGTCAAAGTGTTGACGGATCAAGGCATAGGCTATGGTTTGGCTGAGGGCATTGAGTGGTGTATTCAAAACAAAAATCAACTTTGGAGTGCAGGTAAGCAAGGGATCGACATTCTCAATATTTCTGTTTCGGGAACAGACGCCTCCGATGGAAGCGACGCGGTTTGTAAGCTTGTCGATGCGGCAAGGGATGCCGGAATGGTCGTGGTTGTGTCGGCCGGAAACGATCCTGCTTGTGGCGCCATGAGTTCGCCCTCCGCGGCCGAAGGTGCCATCACGGTGGGCGCCTCGGATCCGCTCGATGCGGTTTCCGCCAGCGATGATGTGTTGGCTTCCTTTACCACTCACGGGCCTCGCCTTGACGATGGGGATGCCGACTTCTTTGATGAAATGAAGCCGGATATTGTGGCCCCTGGAATCGATGTTGTGTCCGCGTGGGGTGATCCCATCAGCGATGGCGACAGTTTCATCAAAGCTTCGGGGTCGAGTATGTCGGCCGCTCTTGTTTCAGGTGCTGTCGCGCTACTGCTTGAAGTCGATCCGGCTCTCACGCCTTCCCAGCTAAAAACGCTTCTAAAAGACACCGCCTGGCATCGATATTCGGGAGCATCAGCTTGTGCGGCCACCGACCCGTTTAACGTTGATGCTCGATATCACACCGGTTGGGGCTACGGCAGTATCGATGTCATGGCAGCGAAGTTAGAGTTGGAAAACCCCACATCAACGCAATTCCTTCGCGTTCATGCCGCTTGGAACGATGCGAACCAAACTGTCAGTCTCGATTGGGTAACCCAAAGGGAACTCGATCTAACCGGATTCAAAGTTGAGCGCGCTCCTGACAACGGGGGAGCACCCGGTGCGTTTGCTATGGTGGGAAGCAGTCAGCCTCAACTAGGATTCGCCGACCTCACGCTAGGTAACCGAACCAACTACACCTTGATCGATACTCCAACTCCCGGAAGTAGCTACTGGTATCGAGTCGTGACCGAGGGCGGCGTGACGCCGGTTTATTCTCCCGCAGTCTTAGTAAAGAGCGAAGCGCCGCAGGCCGTAGCTACGGTCTCCCTTCGTCATCCCCACCCCGAGCAAGACCTTGGTCTGGTGTTGGGGTCTGGTCTTTCCTTGTTTTCTCCGGATTGGTCCTCCGACCTTTCGTTTCTAGATTGCCTGATCGAGGTCGACAAATCGGCGCTTGGGACGCCCACAAGTCAGGTCCCTTACACCTTGCAATGTAAAGTTCCAGCCGGGGCGGCATCAACTTTCTT
>JABDJR010000214.1 GCA_013003415.1 Candidatus Eiseniibacteriota bacterium
GTCGAAACCATGCTCCAGGACGCGGGTTGGCCGACTGTTCTTGAGCGGCACTTTCGGCGCGGGCTGGCCTACGCCCGCCTCGGTGAGTTTCAGCAGGCCAGGCGCGAGTGGAAGCATTGCGAGAAGCTCAAGCAGGGTCCCAGCCGATTCTATCGGGTTTTGGCTTTAGCCTCAGCCACCTACGGTATCTATCCCGAAGGGGTGAGTTGGGCTCGGGCCGCGGCCCAGAACCTATCTTCAGGCGATCCTCGCCGAGTGGGCTATGATCGCCTGTCCTATCCGGCCGCCTTTTACGATGCGGTGTCCCACTGGTCGAAAGATCGTGGGCTCCTGACCGACGAGGTATGGGCCATGATGCGTCAGGAGAGTCTTTACGATCCCCATGCGGTGTCACGAGCCGGCGCCAGGGGGCTTCTCCAGATCATGCCCAGTACCCTGGAACGCATGATCAATCAGGGGGACTACCCGCCCGCCACGGCCGATGTTCTCTTCCGCCCCCTGGTCAATATCGAACTCTCTACGCGATTCTTTAAAGATCGATTAACGGAGTTTGATGACATGCTTTTACCGGCCTTGGCGAGTTACAATGCCGGGGAGGGAAAAAGCCATCAGTGGCTTGAGCGATCGCAGGGCGATCCAAACGAGATGTTTCTAGAGTGTGTGGGATACCCGGAAACTTACGGCTACATACGCCGCATCGTTTGGATGGCTTGGCTGTATCGCAGTTACTATCCAAAACTGGCGGAGCAAGATCTGCGGGACGCGCGCACGCGATAGGGAGAACGCATGCCGTTACAACCTCGCTTTCACACCGTTCGACCGGACAAGAACTCGTCGTGGTTTTCATTTTTTGAACTCACCGGACTTGCCGAACGACCGGCGCATTTCCTTGTGGTTGGGCCCACAGGAGATCGTACGCGAGAAAAAATTGAAGGCGCTCTGGCCGCTGGGCAGGCGGCGGTTCGGTTCCTAAAGGAAACTCCAAAGAGCGCACCTTCCGAAACTCTGTTGCAGGGGGTGGAGCAACTTTTGGACGAGGCGTCCAAGGAGCATCCTCTGGAGTTTGGGTGTGGCATGGTCGAAGGCGATCAGGTGCGCATCCTAACGCGTGGTCGCGTGCGGCTGGTTTCGGTTGCGCCAAAACTCGGTCGTTTCCTGACCGCGGACGAGGCGACACTCTATGCCATTGATTCGCAGATCCGTTACTTCTTTGGTCGTTTGCCCGAAGCCGTGGAAGACCGTATCCAAGAACCTGGTTTTGCCGGCCGTTTGGAAACGGAAGGCGGGGGAGATGGTGGTCTGGTTCTATCCTTTGCTTTGGTTGAGTCCATTAAAGAAGTTGCAAAGTCATGGCGTCCCAATCGCCCAACAACCGTAGCTCCACCCGTTCCGGTATCCATTGAAAAGGCTCGCTCCGAAACCAAGGGCGAGCTCACGGTTGAACAACTTGAAATCCCTACTCCAACCTCAGAGCCCAGCGCAGATAGCGTCACGTCATTTCTTAAGGAGTCCTTGTCGGAAGCAGTTGGCGAAGACCAAGCCGAAGACCAAGCCTCCACGAAAGAATCTGGTGAAAAAGAAGACGCAACCGTTACAGATAGTGGAACCGAGGCTGTCGAACCTCCCGTGGCTGAAAAGCCTCCTGCCCCTGAGGTGATTTCCAAGCCCGAGGTGCCGGCCACCCCTGAACGCGAGTCGGCCCCCGAACCCGAGGTCGATCGCCCACGCATTGTGCATCCTCCGGAACAAAAACCAGCTCAAGTAGACCCGTCTGAAGGCGCGCTCCCGGAAGAAGCTCTCCCGGAAGAAGGGCCCCTGCCAGAATCAGTCACTATCGCGGACGAGGTAGACAGCAAAGAACCCCAGAGTAAGTCTTTCGCCCCCGAAGAAACCCGTGGTCTTGGGTTTTGGTCCGCGCTGGTCACCTTCGGTCTGACCGTGTCTTTGCTGGCGGTCTATCTGATTTGGCTGCGTCCCGGCGGGAGCGAAGAACCTCAAGCCGAAGATGTGGCTGATCCGGACCCGGTGGCAACCTCTCAAGACGGACCTTCGATGGGGTGGTCGCAAAAGTTTGAATCCGCTGTCACCTCTTCGCCAACCTTGGCCGGGAGCAGCATTGTATTTGGATGCCGTGATGGAAAAGTTTATGCCCTCACCCCGGAAGCTGGAGAACGCGTGTGGGCCTTCGCCTCCAATCAAGGATTTGGATCCTCCCCAGTCGCCACCGACAGCTTGGTCATCATTGGGGGCTACGATGGTCTTATCTACGGATTAAACATAGAGACCGGAAAAGAAGCCTGGTCGGTTCCCACCAAGGGCCGCATCGTCGCCTCGCCGGCCACCGAAGGCGATCTGGTGTTTTTAGGCTCCTATGACAATAATCTCTACGCGGTCACTACTGACTCCGGGGAACTTCGCTGGCAAAAAGATCTTGGTGCCGTGCTTTGGGCAAGCCCGACCGTCAGTGAGGGGACGGTCTTTGTGGCCGGACTCGACGGTGTGGTCACCGCTCTGGCCGCCCCAACCGGCAACATTCTTTGGCAGGTTGATGTGGGTGGCGAGATCTATGCTTCTCCAGTAGTGGGGGGGCGGAAGGTTTTCGTTGGGGCCGAAGACAAGAACCTCTACGCGTTCGACGTCGATAGCGGTGAGCTTTTGTGGCAGGTTCTGGCTCCCGCGCCCATCAACGGAACGCCGACCTTCGACGAGGGCAGGGTCTTTGTTGGGGCCGAAGACGGCACCCTTCTCGCGATCGACGCCAGTCTCGGAAAAACGATTTGGTCCGCCCCTGGAGACGGGGCCATCAAATCCCGCCCCGCCGTTCAGGGAAATGAGGTTTGGATCACCTCCTACGAGGGGGCGGTCCGGGGCTACGAGAAATCGACGGGAACGCTGCTAGGGACCCTCGATGTGGGCACCCCCGCTTTTTCCTCCCCGCTTCTGGCTCATGGGCACGCCTATTTTGGAGGTATGGACGGTCGGTTCTTTGCGATAAAGCTTTCAGGGAACGCCCCTTAGGTCCCTTGCTTCGTCCTACCTTGGTTTGATATTTTTATGAGTTGGCTCTCAGATCCGGGCCCTTTTGAAGAATTTTTGGAGAAATAAGAATGCCTAGCATTAAAGAACGGACCAGCCAGCTCCTTGAGAAGGTTTTCGGGAGCAAATATGAGCGCGAAATGAAGCGCTTGGGTCCGATCGTAGAAGAAATTAACCGTCTCGCCGATGAATATCAGTCCTTGTCCGAGGACGATCTCAAAGCAATGACGCCGGCTTTCCGAAAAGAGATCGAAGAGGGCGCTTCTCTCGACGATCTCCTGCCCCGTGCCTTTGCCGTTATCAAAGAAGCCTGCCGCCGCCATGTTGGTAAGTCATGGCAGGTGACGGGCCATGACTTGAAGTGGGAAATGATTCCCTACGATGTCCAACTCGTAGGCGGCATCATTTTGCACGAAGGCAAGATTGCTGAGATGGCGACCGGAGAAGGTAAAACCTTGGTCGCCCTCATGCCCATGTACTTGAACGCCCTGGCGGGTAGTGTCCACCTGGTTACCGTAAACGACTATTTGGCCCGTCGTGACCGGGAATGGGTTGGGGCCTTGCTTGAGTATCTGGGTCTGACCGTGGGCGTGATCCAGCACGACATGACCCCGGTCGAGCGTCGCGAGGCCTATAACGCCGATATCACTTACGGTACCAACAACGAATTCGGTTTTGACTATCTCCGCGACAACATGGCTGTGCGCTCCGAGGATCAGGTGCAGCAGCGAGGTCACGACTATTGCATCATCGATGAGGTCGACAACATCCTTATCGACGAGGCCCGAACCCCGCTGATTATCTCGGGACCGGTAACCTCCTCAAACCAAAACTACGTGTCCATGCGCTCGAGCATCGAGAAGGTTGTCCGCGCGCAAGAGCGTCTCCTTTCGGGTTGGCTCCGGGAGATTGAAGGCGATCTTAAGGACGCCGAAGAAGTGGAATACGACGTTTCGGTCCGTCTGCTTCAGATTCAACGCGGAATTCCCAAGCACAAGCGGCTTCTAAAAATATTGGCCGACCAGCCTGGCCTTCAAAAGGTGATTCGACGCGTTGAGTTTGCGGCCAACCGAGACAAAAAAATGGGGGAGATCGACGCCGATCTCTACTACACTGTCGATGAAAAGACTCGGGAAGTCGATTTAACGGACAAGGGCCGAGCTCTTATTAGCCCTCAAGATCCGGAAGCCTTCGTGCTGCCCGATCTTTCGGTTGAAGTCGACAGCATCGACCAAGCTGAAGACAAAACCCCCGAAGAAAAGATTGAAGCCAAAGAAGAGGCGTTCCGACGCTACGCTGCTCGTGGCGATCAGATCCATGCCATTAGCCAACTTCTTCGTGCCTATTCCATCTACGAGAAAGATGTCGACTATGTCGTGCAAGACGGCAAAGTCCTCATTGTCGATGAATTCACCGGTCGTCTCATGGCCGGACGTCGCTGGTCCGACGGCCTCCATCAAGCGGTGGAAGCCAAAGAAGGCGTGAAGGTTGAAGGCGAGAATCAAACCCTCGCCACCATCACCATCCAGAATTACTTCCGCCTTTACGAGAAGCTTGCGGGTATGACGGGAACGGCGGAGACCGAAGCCTCCGAATTCTTCGAGATCTATGGCCTTGAAGTCATGAAGATCCCCACCCATCGTCCCATTCAGCGTTTGGATACGAACGATCAGGTCTACAAAACCCGTCGCGAGAAGTTCAATGCGATTGTCGACGAGGTTGCACGCATCAACAATTCTGGACGGCCGGTCTTGGTCGGAACCGTCACGGTTGAAGTTTCCGAGACGGTGAGCCGCTTGCTGAAGCGAAAAGGCATTAAGCACAATGTCTTGAACGCGAAACATCATTCCCGGGAAGCGGAGATTGTTAGACGGGCCGGCGAAAAAGGAGCGGTGACGATCGCGACCAACATGGCCGGTCGTGGTACGGACATTAAATTGGGACCGGAAGTCCTGCCCAAAGACGGTAGTGGTAGCCCTCTTGTAGACAGTGAAGGCATGTCAGGTTTGGCCATTATTGGTACCGAGCGTCACGAAAGTCGGCGCATTGATCGGCAGCTCCGGGGTCGGGCCGGCCGTCAGGGTGACCCGGGTTCCTCGCGCTTCTTCCTCAGTCTTGAAGATGATCTCATGCGGTTGTTCCGGTCGGAACGCATTGCGGGTCTCATGCAGAAGATGGGCGCGCAAGAAGGCGACGTGATCGAGCATCGGTGGGTCACGCGCGGGGTTGAGAATGCTCAGAAGAAAGTTGAGCAACACAACTTCTCCATTCGAAAACGTCTGCTTGAATACGATGACGTCATGAATAAGCAACGTGAAGTCATTTACGGGCTCCGCTCCAAAGTGTTGCGTGGTGATGCCATGCGCAATCAAATGATGGAGTACATTGAAAACGCCGTACACGATCACGTTCAAAATCACGTTGAGCCACCGGAACCTCTGAAGGAAGATGTTCTCCGTCTTATTGCCGGCGAACTTGAGATGGCTTTTGTTTATCCCATGGATGTCCAAGAGCTCATTGATATGGGCGAGGACGGAGGCGACCCCGAAACCGCAATCGAACACTTCACGGAAAAAGCAAAGAACTCCTACTTAGCCCGCGAAGCCGATTGGACCGAGGAGGTCACACGCGAAGTCGAGCGTCGGGTCATGTTGATCGTGATCGACGAAAAGTGGCGGGATCACCTGTACGAAATGGACATGCTGAAAGAGGGCATCGGGCTCCGAGCCTATGGCCAGAAAGACCCCCTTCTGGAGTACAAGCGAGAAGCCTTCGATACGTTTGAAGCTCTGGTGAGTGACTTGGGAGAAGAGGTCCTGAAGCGGTTCTTCCGCATCTCGCTTGTGCGCGAGGGGAATCAACGCGGGGCGGCTCCGGCTCTGGGCAGTGAAGCCCAACCCAAACGCCCCACGGGACAACCCATGAAATCCGAACATGCGGCCCTGTCCGCCTTCGCCGCGCCACAACCGCAAGCCACCGCAACGTCGGCCGCACCTCAGAGCAAAGAACCCGTGCGGGTCGCCGAGCGGGTCGGGCGGAACGACCCTTGTCCCTGTGGAAGTGGCAAGAAGTACAAGAAGTGTCACGGGAACAGCTAAATGGAGTCGCGAGTCCCGGTCTTTCTCGATCACTTACGATTGACACGGGGCTTCTCGCCGCACACCGTCGCCGCCTATCGTCGTGATCTTGAAGACTTCCGGGGCTTCTTAGAGAAACGACACGGAGTGTCACCGCGAGTAGAAGATATTGCCGACACGGACGTTCGTGCCTTTTTGGCCGATCTCACCAAGCGTCGCCTCGCAGAACGCACGGTTGCCAGACGGCTGGCCACGCTGCGCTCTTTCCAGCAGTTTCTGAAGAAAAGAGGAACAACGGGCGTCGAGGTTGGGCCTGAGGTGAAGGGCCCCCGACTTCCCAAAGATCTTCCGCGAACCCTTAGCGTTGAAGAAATCCGATCGGTCCTCGACGATGCGGCTTGGGAAACCGATCGAGATCTTCGCGACAAGGCGGTGCTCGAATTGCTATACAGCACCGGTATCCGAGTCAGCGAGTTGGTCGGACTAAGACACCGCGACCTGCAAACGAAAAGCGGCCTTCTCTCTGTTCGTGGGAAGGGTGACAAGGAGCGCCGGGTTCCTGTTGGGAAAACAGCTCTGAGCGCCCTCAAGAACTATGGGGAAACCCAGTCCCATTCTGCGCCGGGCGACCCGCTCTTTGTTGGGCGAGGACAAAACCCACTATCGGTGCGCACGGTGCAGCGACTGGTCAAACAGCACCTCGGACGCGTGGCTCGACGCTCAGGACTTAGCCCGCATCTCTTGCGTCATACTTTTGCAACCCATTTGCTCGATCACGGAGCTGAACTTCGCGCCGTGCAAGAGCTCCTCGGGCACGCCTCCTTATCGAGCACTCAGATTTACACACGGATCACCATGGAGCGCCTAAAGCAAGCTCATGCTCAAGCGCACCCACGGGCCGAGAACACTTAGAACCCAATAGAAGGACCAAGTAGACATGGCGAAACGCGACTTCTTAACCGTTACCGATTTTTCCTCCCAGGAGATTCAGGATTCTCTCCTCTTGGCTCAAGACCTTAAGGCTGAACACAAGAACGGCGCTCTGCGACAAGTCCTAAAAGGCAAAGTGCTGGCCCTTATTTTTCACAAACCGAGCCTTCGGACCCGCGTTTCCTTTGAATCGGGTATGTATCGCTTGGGCGGAAGCGTGCTCTACATGACCGACAAAGAAATAGGCATGGGTTCACGCGAAGCCATTTCCGACGTGGGAAACGTGATTTCCCGCTATGTGGACGGGGTCATGATCCGCACGTTTGCCCACAAATGGGTAGAGGATCTGGCCGCAAACTCCCAGATTCCCATCATCAACGGACTGACCGATGACTATCATCCCTGCCAAATCATGGCGGATCTCCTCACGGTTCAAGAAAACTTCAACACGGTGGAAAACAAGCATGTGGTTTTCATCGGAGACGGAAACAACGTGGCGAAATCTTGGATGAACGCTGCCCGACGCCTTCCCTTCCAACTTACCTTGACCTGCCCCGAAGGTTACGAACCAGACGCCGGTTTCATGGCAGAGGTGAAGAGAGATGCCGGTGATCGTGTGCGCATCGTCAACGACCCCATGGAAGCCGCCAAAGGAGCGGATGTGCTCTACACCGATGTTTGGGCGAGCATGGGTCAAGAGTCCGAAACCGCGGCGCGCAAAAAAATATTCCAGCCCTATCAACTCAACAGCACACTGTTGGGGCAAGCGAACAAAGATTGCCTTGTTCTGCATTGTTTACCTGCACATCGTGGTGAAGAAATCACCGATGACGTCATTGACGGACCTAACTCGCGGGTCTTCGATCAGGCTGAGAATCGTATGCATGCCCAGAACGCGCTCTTGGTTTCTCTCATGGGGAGCGGAAGCTGAGTCTTCGCGTTGTTCTTTCGCTTATAGGGATTTCCGTCTTGGCGGCCTGCGCTCGGCCGGTGCCGCCTTCCGGAGGCCCTGAAGATAAGACGCCACCGTTTTTGGTTTCCGTCCAACCGGAAAGTCTGGCCACGGGCGTCGCCCTTGATAGTGAGATCGTGCTTGAATTCAGCGAGGCCATCGACAAAGAGTCTCTGCTCAAGTCTTTGTGGATATCGCCACCGCGTGTACCCAAGAACGTTTCCGTTTCCGGAAAGACGGCTCGCATTAAAACGCGCAGAGCGTTTACGGAGTCTACAACCTATAGCATCCTCCTCTCGACGGCCCTCAAGGATCGTCGCCGAAACCAACTGAGTGCACCTCACCAATGGATGTTCTCGACCGGCCCCGAACTTTCACCTTACAGCGTGTCAGGAAAAGTAAAGCGGGTGTCTCGTGGTAGTGGGGGACAGGTTCTCATTGGCGTGTATGCCGCCGATGCCGACACGCTGCCCGACCCTAGGGTCGTCGAACCACTCGCCATGACCGAAGCCGATGGTGAGGGTAACTACAACCTTCCCGGACTTGCTCAGAGCACAAGCCCTTTGCTTGTCTACGCCATGCTAGACAGGGACGGGAACCGATCCATCTTTGGTTCTCGGGAGTTTGTCAGTGCCAAGCCAGAGACGCTGAGTTTTGAAAAAGGTCCCAGGGCAAAGTTGAACTTGCAGTTAATCGACCCCGAGGCTGAGGGATCCCTAGAGGGAATCATTGCTACAGCAAGTGGTGATACCACCGAGGTGTGGGTTCAGTTGTTTGACGCCGTCGACGACTCGCTCTTGGTGGTACGTCATGAGGCTCCCGTGGATACGACGGGACAGTTTCTGCTGAAAAAGGTTAAACCGGGTACCTATCGGTTGATTTCTTACTGCGACTTCGACAACAATCAAAAACGCGACCCGGCAGATGGTTGGATTCTAGTTCTTCCGGAAGTCATCGTGCCTCCAGGAGAAAAACGCGAATTGGGATCCCTACCCGGACCCGACTGCAGTCCGCAGTGACGTAAAGGAAAACACAATGTTTGAAGGCGTTTCCGTAGCCCTAGTTACCCCTTTCAAGAACAACCAGCTCGACGAAGCTTCTCTCGTGCGACTGGTTCAATTTGTCCTCGATCAAGGAGTGGACGGGCTTGTTCCCACAGGGTGCACCGGAGAGGCGGGCGCGCTCACGCTCGATGAGAGAAAGCGTATCTGGGAGATTTGCCTGCGCGAAGCCAAGGGGCGCGCCTTTGTGGTTGCGGGAACCGGAACCAACACCACCAGTTCAACCATTGAGGTCAGCCGAGCTGCAGAACAAGTTGGCGTCGACGGATGTATGCTCATCACGCCTTACTACAACAAGCCCTCACAAGAGGGGGTCGTGGCTCACTACAGAGCCGTGGCGGATGCGGTTCAACGGCCCATCATGGTCTACAACGTTCCCGGACGGACAGGCACGAACATCTTGCCCGAGACGGTCCTTCAACTTGCCGAGCACCCTCGTATTGTGGCGATTAAGGAGGCCTCCGGGTCCGTGGATCAGGTCACGGAAATCCTCTGCGGTTCGGATATCACCGTATTGTCCGGCGATGACTCTCTGACCTTACCTATGCTTGCCGCAGGGGCTAAAGGTGTGGTTTCGGTTCTCGGTCATCTTGCGGGCAGAGAAATCAAAGCCATGGGGGAGGCCTACCACGCGGGCAACGTGGCAGAAGCGGCGGCGATCCATCGGCGGCTGTATCCCCTCACGCGCTCCCTTTTCTCGGAGACAAATCCTCTGCCCGTGAAAGCGGTTCTAGCCCATCTTGGAGTGCTGGAAAACGAGCTGCGACTGCCTCTGGTTCCAGCCAAAGAAAAGACCACCAAGAAGGTGGTCGCAATCTTAGAGAAGGCGAATATCCTCACCCCATTGGGTTGAGCGGCCGGGCATGTTATGCCTGGCCCAATAAGCCTTCAAACGTATGGGCCGAACCTTGAACGCTAGGAAGCGTGGCGGCTCAGACGGGATTTCAGCCGGTTGGCTCGAGATTTTGGGATGACGCCTTTTTGGCAGGCGCGGTCCAAAATGGAGTAAATGTGAGAAACCTGACTTGCGTCGGGGCTCTCGGAACTCCGGTATTCTTTGATCCGCTTGCGCAGGAGCGACTTTACAGCGATATTGCGCTGCCGGTCCCGCTCATTGGTTTTCAGCCGCTTGGCTGCCGATTTATGGTGGGGCATGATCTTCCTTTCTGCCTCCAGAGCTATACTAAAACAGCGCAAGAGATTATCAGGATGGCTGAGCCCATGTCAATGGGCCCCTTTCCCTTCAGAGGGGCCCACCTCCTGCCGATAACCCGGGACAGGAGGGAGTCTTTTTGCGCCAAGAAACCCAAATTCCTAGCTCGGGAGATCATTGCCCGTCTAACACAACCGCTCTGCTGGGACGCCTAGTCGACAGCCGCTCGGAATTGGGCCACATTTCCTTGTGGCTCCGCGGTGAGAGCTATCTGGGGGGCGGTCCCTATCTTTTGGGCGAGGCAGGCGAACCCCGTTCTAAGGAGGGGTGGGACTCTCTGTCCCAAAGACCCGATTTGCTCACAATTGAGCTTGGGGAATCGAATGGCGCGGTTGCCCTTCTCAAGACCACGGCTCCCAACCCGGACTTTGAGCTAAAGACCCTTCTTGAAATGAGCGCTCGACTTGAGATGTCCCAGGGCACGGCGCACCTCCAGAACGATGTCGATTTGCATCTCAAGGAGACCCTTCGGAAACCGTTGGACGAAGTTATTGCCAAAATGCGCGAGATGCTGTCCGAGATGTATGGCACGGATCAAGTTGCCATCCTGATCGATTCGGTTTCGCCGGAAGACCGCGTGGCCGGCACCCCAGCCCCCGAACCCGGATTGCCTCTTTGGAACAGCCACCGCATGGTTTCTCGAGAAGAGATTTTTCAGCAGGACTCCAACCGGATTCTCAAGTCCTTGGAGCTTACCTGCGAGCGTGCGATTCATCTTCCCCTGGTTCATGGTGACCAAGCCGTGGGCTCGATCTTGATTGGGGCGGACAAGCCGGCCGACAACCCACATCTCTTTCATCAAGGTTTTCTGTCGTTTCTAGGCACGCGTTTGGGTTCGTTGTTGCAGGAAAAACGATTCCGAGATGATCAAAACTCACTCTTGCACCATTTTCTGCATATTCTCACCGTGAGCCATGAAATTTCTGGCGTACTCGACGAAAAGCAGATCCTCGAAATTGTGGCCCGCCGCGCGAAGGAGCTTTGCGAAGCCGATAGCACAACGCTGTTTCTTCTCGGAGCCGATGGCGAAACCCTGGAACCAGCTATTTGCCTGGGCGAGTATGCTGAGGAAAGCATGAGTATTCGGCCTAAGGTCGGCGAGGGGATAACCGGAAGTGTAGCTTTATCTGGTAAGGCCGAGATCATCCCCGCGGCCGATTTGGATCCACGGAGTCAGCACATTCCAGGAACTCCTCTCACAGACGGGGAAGCCATGCTGGTGGTGCCGCTTAGCTTTGCTGAGAAGCTTGTCGGCGTCTTGAGCTTGTATAAATCTGAAGGGGGCAAGTTCAAATTTCTTGATCTCGACACGCTCAGTGTTTATGCCACCCAGGCCGCGATTGCCATTGAGAACGCGGGACTCTACGAA
>JABDJR010000222.1 GCA_013003415.1 Candidatus Eiseniibacteriota bacterium
GTATTGTCGAAGAAGGGTTTCGCCGATTACATCCCCTTCGATCAGATTGATAAGGCCCCGGAAGAAAAAGCACGTGGCATCACGATTGCCACCGCTCACGTGGAGTACCAGACGGAAACCCGTCACTACGCCCACGTCGACTGCCCGGGTCACGCCGATTATGTGAAGAACATGATCACTGGTGCCGCCCAGATGGACGGCGCTATCCTGGTGGTGAGTGCGGCCGACGGCCCCATGCCCCAGACCCGCGAGCACGTGTTGTTGGCTCGCCAGGTGAACGTTCCTTACATCGTCGTGTTCTTGAACAAAGTCGACATGGTCGACGACGAAGAGCTCTTGGAGTTGGTCGAGCTTGAGGTGCGTGAGCTTCTCAGCAAGTACGACTTCCCGGGCGACGATCTTCCCGTGGTTCCCGGTTCCGCGCTTCAGGCGTTGGAGAACCCGGAAGACGAAGCGAAGAGCCAGTGCATTTGGGATCTCATGAAAGCGGTGGATGAATACGTTCCCACCCCTAAACGCGAGATCGACAAGCCGTTCTTGATGCCGGTTGAAGACGTGTTCTCCATCACGGGTCGTGGAACGGTCGGAACCGGTCGTGTCGAGCGTGGCAAGATCAAAGTTGGTGACAAGGTCGAGGTCGTGGGTATCCGCGAGACCATGGAGACCACGGTCACCGGTGTTGAGATGTTCCGGAAGCTTTTGGATGAGGCGGAAGCCGGCGACAACGTTGGTTTGTTGCTTCGTGGTATCGACAAGGAGCGTCTCGAGCGCGGGATGGTCTTGGCGGCCCCGAAGTCGGTTCTTCCTCATACGAAGTTTGAGGGTGAAGTTTACGTGCTGACGAAAGAGGAAGGTGGCCGTCACAAGCCATTCTTCGATGGCTATCGTCCGCAGTTCTACTTCCGTACCACGGATGTGACGGGAGTGAGCAAGTTGCCCGAGGGTCGCGAGATGGTGATGCCTGGGGATAACGTGAAAATGGTTGTGGAGTTGATCACTCCGATCGCAATGGAGGAAGGTCTCCGTTTCGCGATCCGTGAGGGTGGTCGTACTGTTGGCGCCGGCGTCGTCGCCAAGATCCACGAGTAAGTCGTAGGAGCTTGACGGGGGGCATGCCCATGGGGCGCCCCCCGGAAAAGCCCCCAGGGGATTTAGGTCAGTAGCTCAATTGGTAGAGCACCGGTCTCCAAAACCGGGGGTTGCGGGTTCAAGTCCTGCCTGACCTGCCAAATTCGAGCGAGACAATGCTTCAAGTGAAGGTTTCACTTCGAAACGAACATAGTCTCCGCGAATGTATTGAAGGGAACTTGTGCGATGTCAATAGTTGAGCGTTTCAACACGTTCGTGCAGTCCGCTTGGGCCGAGTCCAAGAAAGTAACTTGGCCCTCACGCGAGGAACTCAAAGACTCGACGGTCGTTGTTCTTATTTCAACGATCATCGTGATGCTTTACCTCTTCGTAGTGGATCGCATCTTGTCGTTTATCCTCGATTTTGTGATTTAGGACAGATCAGTGGAAAAAAAGTGGTACGTCATCCACACCTATTCCGGACACGAGAACAAGGTTAAGAACAACCTCCAGCGGACTATCGAGAACGCCGGACTTGAAGAGTCGTTCGGACAAATTGTGGTTGCAACCGAAGACATTGCTGAGATGAAAGATGGAAAGCGAGTTGTTTCTCGCAAGAAGACCTTTCCATCCTACGTTCTGATTGAAATGGCACTTAACGATGACACCCAGTCCTTGGTTTCAAACGTAACCGGGGTCACTCGGTTTGTGGGGTCCGGACAAGATCCGATTCCCCTCACCGAAACCGAAGCCAACCGGCTCATGGGTCAAATCGACGAGTCCAAGCCTCGGGAGCCCATGGAGGTTCCTTACAAAGTGGGTGAGCACGTCAAAGTCATCGATGGACCTTTCACCGATTTCACGGGTGTGGTTCACGAAGTCAATGGCGAGCGCGGCAAGCTAAAAGTGATGGTTTCCATTTTTGGTCGCGCAACTCCTGTAGAACTCGATTTTCTACAGGTCAATC
This sequence comes from Candidatus Eiseniibacteriota bacterium, assembly GCA_013003415.1. Lineage (GTDB taxonomy): Bacteria > Eisenbacteria > RBG-16-71-46 > JABDJR01 > JABDJR01 > JABDJR01. Next base: position 2,036 of record JABDJR010000222.1, read on the forward strand.
CGGTCTAACCGGACAAAGTTTTAAGGCTGCAGCAGGTAGGTCGAACCACTGCTATCAGCCTGATCGCGAGGAAACTCGCACCGGGGGAAGGCAAAGTGTCCCCCCGTCTCGTACGAACCTCAACTTCCAGGTCAAATACGCCTTGTACAGAGGTGTGACCAGGACAGGAGGGAGAGATGGCGCAAGTCGTCGATAAGACCGTTAAATTGCAGATCCCTGCCGGCGGTGCCACACCAGCACCCCCCGTAGGTCCCGCCTTGGGTCAGGCGGGCGTGAACATCATGGAATTCTGCAAGCAGTTCAATGCCAAGACTCAAAGCCAAGCCGGTTTGATCATTCCTGTAGTGATCAGCGTGATGAAGGACAAGTCGTTTACCTTCATTACCAAAACCCCTCCGGCCGCTGTTTTGCTCAAACGTGCCGCCAACTTGGCAAAAGGTTCGGGTGAGCCGAACCGAAACAAGGTTGGTCGTGTTACCCGAGCTCAGCTCAAAGAGATCGCCGATCTCAAAGAGCCCGATCTCAATGCCGCTTCCGAGGAGACCGCCATCAGCATGATCGCTGGTACCGCACGGAGCATGGGAATCGAGGTGGACTGGTAATGGCAAAACAAGGAAAACGTTACACCGCCGCTGCCGAGATCGATCGTGGCCCCTACAGTGAATTGGCGCCGCTGATCGAGAATCTAAAGAAAACGGCAAAAGCTAAGTTCGACGAAACCGTCGAGATTTCCGCCAATCTGGGAGTCGACCCCCGCCACGCTGATCAGCAGGTCCGTGGCACGGTGGTTCTTCCTCACGGAACCGGAAAATCGGTACGCATTCTCGTGTTTGCTAAGGGCGATAAAGAGAAAGAGGCTTCCGAAGCCGGAGCCGATTTCGTGGGAGCCGAGTTTGTCGAGAAAGTTAAAGGCGGATGGCTCGATTTCGATGCCGTTGTCGCCACTCCCGACATGATGGGCGAGGTCGGAAAGCTTGGTCGTGTTCTCGGGCCCCGTGGCCTCATGCCTAGCCCCAAAGCTGGATCTGTCACGTTCGACGTGGGTAAAGCAGTTGGAGAGCTCAAGGCAGGTAAGATCGAGTTTCGCGTCGACAAGGGTGCCAACGTGCAAGCACCGGTTGGAAAAGCCTCCTTCAACGCTGAGCAACTCGTCGAAAACACAGCCGCCGTCATCACCGAGATTGTGCGTGCCAAGCCCGCCGCGGCTAAAGGTGTGTACATCAAATCGGTCACCCTTTCCACCACCATGGGACCCGGGCTCAAGCTCAACCCCCAGGTGGCGGTGAACGAATACAAGTAGCGGAGGAATCATGGTTAAACAATACAAAGTTGACAAAGTTGAGCAACTCCGCGAACGGATCGGTAACTCCAAAGGCTCCTACCTGGCTGATTTCCAGGGCATGGATGTGGCCATGGCCACCGAGCTTAGGAATCGTTGCCGTGAAGCCGGTGTTCATTTCGAAGTGGTTAAGAACACGCTCACCCTTCGCGCCCTGAACGACGATGTGCGCGAGGATTTGCGTCCCTTCCTAAACGGCCCCACCGCCATCGCCACCAGCGATGCGGACGAGGTTGTGGCAGCGAAGATCATCAACGATTTCATCAAAGAATTCGAGATGCCTACGCTCAAGGGTGGATTGATCGACGGCAAAGTTGTCGATGGCGATCAAGCCCAAACCTTAGCCAAGCTTCCGAGCAAAGAAGTTCTGTTGGGGCAGTTGATCGGTGGATTGAAGTCCCCGATTCAGAAGCTCCACGGTGCATTGTCCAGCCCGCTTCGCAATTTGGCGTCGGTGCTGAAACAAGCCGCAGACAAACAAGCGCAGTAAAAGCGAACCAGCCAATCCGGCTTGGATCGTTCCTTTAAATAAAACCCCGCCGAGGATCAAGCGCGAATCCGAAGACCGTGGGGAGGAACAGGAGAATAGAAATGAGTGACGACGCAGTCGCAACGGAAGAGAAAAAAGAATACGCCCCTGAAGTCAACGACATCGTTGAGAAGATCAAGGGCATGACCATTCTTCAGGTCAACGACCTGGTCACCGCCATCGAAGACGAATTCGGTGTTACCGCGGCCATGCCGATGGCCATGGGCGCCATGCCCATGGGTGGTGACGGTGGTGGTGCTGCCGCCGCCGAGAAGACCGAATTTGACGTCGTGCTCACCAGCGCCGGCGACAAGAAGATCCAGGTCATTAAGGCCGTCCGTGAAATCACCGGATTGGGTCTCAAAGAAGCCAAGGATCTGGTCGAAGGCGCTCCCAAGGCCGTCAAAGAGGCCGTGGCTAAAGATGAGGCCGAAGAGGTCAAGAAGAAGATCGAAGATGCCGGCGGTGCTGCCGAGCTGAAGTAGTTTCGGAGCGGTTTCGGGGTCCAAAAGGGCCCCGGAACTACCGAATTGCCTTCCCGAGTGCCTAAAATGGCCCCAAAAGGGCTCTGGGCCAGAACATAGCTGGAAGCAAATGCGTTTCCGGCCCGTATATAAAGAGGTCGCAGGTCTAACAGAGATCGCAGTGCGGCGTCTTACAAAAAAGTAACGAAACCGTCGCTCCTCAAGATTCCAGACCGAAACTCTGAGGACCGACAGATAAACGTAAGGATGGTGGTCTTGCAAAACGGGAACAACCGTCGCAACTACAGTAAGTTAGATCCTGCGTGGCTCGTCGAAATCCCACACCTCTTGGATGTTCAGATCCGCTCGTTCGATAAGTTTCTTCAGGCCAGTCGGCCTGCGGAAGAGCGTGAACTCATGGGACTCCAGGAGGTTTTCCATACCGTATTTCCGATTTCCGACACGCGAAATCTCTATTCACTAGAGTTTGTCTCCTACACCGTAGGTGAGCCCAAGTACTCCACCGACGAATGTCAGGAGCGTGATCTCACCTTCTCGTCGCCGCTTAAGGCCACGCTGCGTCTTCGTATCCGCGAAGACTACGAGGGCGAGAAACGAGACAAAGAGATCATTGAACAAGAGGTGTACCTCGGAGAGCTTCCGCTTCTCACCGACAAAGGCACGTTTATTATTAACGGTGCCGAGCGTGTGATCGTGAGCCAGCTTCACCGTTCACCGGGCGTCTTCTTTGACGATTCCATTCACCCCAACGGTAAGCGTCTGTTCTCCTCCCGAATCATTCCCTACCGGGGGTCTTGGGTAGAGTTCACCTACGATGTGAACGACATCATGTATGTCCACATCGATCGTAAACGTAAACTTCCTATTACCGTGCTTCTGAAAGCTTTGGGATTTGTTTCCGAGAAGGAAATCCTCGAGTTGTTCTACGAAGTCGAAACGGCTGAGCTTGGAACCGGTCGCACCAAGCGCGAAGAAGCCTTGGAAGGTCGTGTTGTTGCCGAAGATGTGCTCAACACCGAGACCGGCGAGATCCTTCTTGAAACCAACGAAGA